>NZ_CAUPYL010000060.1:0-13070 GCF_963515265.1 uncultured Frigoribacterium sp. | reverse complement strand
GGGGGGGGGGGTGGGGGGGGGGGGGGGGGGGCCCGGGGGGGGGCGCCGGGGCCCGGGGGGGGGCCCGGGCCGGGGCGCGGCCCCGCCCCCGCCGACGGCTCAGCCGAGGGTCGGGACCGACGGGTCCCAGTCCTCGGGCAGCTCGGGCGTGGGCTCGAGCGACGACTCGACGACGACGCCCTCGCCGCGCTCGGCCGACTCGGCCAGCGAGACCATGACGTCGAGCACGTGGAACGCGAGTTCGCCGGGGACGCGCTCGCGACGGCCCTCGCGGATCGCCTGGGCGAGCTCCGCCACGCCGGTGCCGCGGGTGAACGTCGAGCCGGACGCGGGCACGACGGTCGGCTCCTCGCCGCCGGTGTGCACGACGGTGTCGCCCTCGAACTCGTTCGGGTCGGGGAACACGGCCGTGCCCTCGGTGCCCGCGATCTCGACGAACCCGGCACGGGCCAGCTTCGAGTCGAAGCTGAAGACGGCCTGCGCGCTCGCGCCGTTCTCGAACTGCAGCAGGGCGCTGATGTGCGTGGGCACCTCGACGGGGAACTCGGTGCCCGCCTTGGGGCCGGAACCGATGACGCGCGTCTCGCGGGCCTTCGAGGAGGTGGCGGTCACCTTCGCGACCGGGCCGAAGACCTGCACTAGGGTCGTGAGGTAGTACGGGCCGACGTCGAACATCGGGCCGGCGCCGTAGGCGAAGAGGAACTCGGGGCTCGGGTGCCACGACTCGGGGCCGGGCACCTGGAACAGCGTCAGGCCGGTGAGGGGCGTGCCGATGTCGCCGCGACGGACGACGCGGAGCCCGGTCTGGATGCCCGAGCCGAGGAACGTGTCGGGAGCGACGGCGACCCGCACCCCCGCCTCCTTCGCGGCCTGCAGGAGACGGGCGCCGCTCTCGCGGTCGAGGGCGTAGGGCTTCTCGCCCCAGACGTGCTTGCCGGCCGCGACGGCCTTGAGCGCGACCTCGACGTGGGCGGCGGGGATCGTGAGGTTGACGACGATCTCGACGCCGTCGTGGGCGAGCAGCTCGTCGACCGAGCCGCTCCCGGGCACGCCCCACTTCTCGGCCTGCGCGGCGGCGCGGGGCTCGTCGATGTCGGCGACGAAGAGGACCTCGAGGTCGGGGAACTTCGTCAGGTTGCCGAGGTACTGGTCGCTGATCACGCCTGCGCCGATCACGCCGACCCCGACGGGGCCGGTGCGGGCGTCGCGGGCGGCGACGGTGTCGGCGGTCGTGGCGGTGTCGGTCATGCGCGGACTCCCTGCAGGAACTCGTAGCTGTCGGTCAGGGCGGTGAACACGTCGCCGCGGGTGTCGTCGAGCTCGACGACGGCGAGTGCCTGCGGGGCGGCCCGGAGGATGTCGCGGACGGGCATGACGCCCTTGCCGACGGCGACCTGCTCGGAGTCGTCCTTGCTCCCCGGGCCGTCCTTGACGTGCAGGAACTGCACCTGGTCGCCGAGACGGGCCAGCAGCTCGGCCGCGTCGACGCCGCCGACCTCGACCCAGTAGGTGTCGACCTCGAGCACGACGCCGGCCGGCAGGGCCGCGGCGAAGATCTCGAGGGCGGGGGTGCCGTCGATGACGGACTCGAGCTCGAACTCGTGGTTGTGGTAGCCGACCGAGAGGCCGTGGGCCGCTGCGGCGTCGGAGATCGCGACGAACTCGGCGGCGATCGCCTCGACGTCCTCGCGGGTGACCCAGCGAGTCTCGTCGATGTGCGGGTCGATGACGGTGCCGACGCCGAGCCGGACGGCCGCGGCGAAGATCGGCTCGAGGTCCTGGCCGACGAGCTTGGCGTGGGCGCTCGGCGCGGTGAGGCCGGCGGCGGGCAGCGCCTCGGCGTACTCCTCGACGCGCTCGACGAAGCCCCACGGCTCGACCTGCGTGTAGCCGATGTCGGCGAGGCGCTGGAGGGTGCCGGGCAGGTCGGCCGCGATGGCGTCCCTGACCGTGTAGAGCTGGACCGAGATCGGTGATGTCACCAGGGGGACTCCTCTTCGAGTGGGGCGAGTACGGCGCCGCTGCCCCTCGAGGGGAGTCGATCACCGCTGATCGAGACCGACCATAGGACCACTTCTGTCGGAACGCAAGCAAAAGTCGTCGTGGATCGGCGCCCTTGTCTCGGCAGTCGCCTCGCCCTGTGCTTTACTGCTCAGCATGTCCGACATGACGCGGTCGTCCGCGCTCGGCAGCACCGGCGCCAGCGAGCTCTTCCAGCTGCTCCGAGACGGTCGTCCGCGCACCCGGGCCGAGCTCGCCGCCATGACCGGCCTCGCCCGCTCGACCGTGGGGCTGAGGCTCGACGCCCTCGTCGAGCTCGGGCTCGTCGGGCCCTTCGCCGACGCCGTCTCGACGGGCGGTCGCCCGCCCTCCCGCGTCGCCCTCGTGCCGTCGGCCCGGGTCGTGCTCGGGGCCGACTTCGGTGCCGGCCACCTCAACCTCGTGCTCACCGACCTCGTCGGAGAGACGCTCATCGGGCGACGCTCGCTGCTCGACATCGCCGACGGGCCCGAGCGCGTGCTCACGACGATGGTCTCCGAGGCCGACGCCCTGCTCGCCGAGCTGGGGCGCACCCGCCGCGACCTGATCGGGGTCGGCATCGGGCTCCCCGGCCCCGTGCAGTTCAGCACCGGTCGGCCCGTGAACCCGCCGATCATGCCCGGCTGGGACGGCTTCGACGTGCCCGGCTGGGTGCGCGGGCACCTCGACGTGCCGGTCCTCGTCGACAACGACGTCAACATCATGGCCCTCGGCGAGCGGAGCTTCGCCTGGCCCGGCGTCGACCACTTCCTGTTCGTCAAGGTGGCCACCGGCATCGGCTCCGGCATCATCTCGGGCGGTCGGCTGCAGCGCGGCGCCCAGGGCATCGCGGGCGACATCGGCCACGTCCAGGTGCCGCGCGGCGCCGGCATCGCGTGCCACTGCGGCAACGTGGGCTGCCTCGAGGCCGTCGCGTCGGGACCGGCCATCGCGGCCGCCCTGCGCCGCGAGGGCCACGACGTCGCGGGCGGCGCCGAGGTGATCGACCTGGTGCGCGGGGGCGACATCGACGCCATCCAGGCCGTCCGCCAGGCCGGGCGGGACATCGGCGAGGTGCTGACCGCCTGCGTCAACCTCATCAACCCGTCGACGATCGCCATCGGCGGCTCGATGGCCCAGGCCGGGGAGCACCTCATCGCCGGCGTGCGCGAGGTGGTCTACTCGCGCTCGATGCCGCTGGCCACCGAGCACCTCAGCATCGTCCAGTCGCGCTCGGGCCAGCGGGCGGCCGTGATCGGCGCGAGCATGCTCGCGATCCACCACGCCCTCTCCCCCGCGGCCATCGACGAGCTCGCCGCCGCGGTCTGACCCTCGCCGGCCCCCGGCCCCGGCCCCCGGCACCGCGGACCCCGCGGACCCCGCGGACCCCGCGCCGAGGCGACACGAGGAGGCGCCCTGTCGCGACCTGCCCCGGTCACGAGCGACAATGGAGGCATGTCCGTCGTCCAGCCCATGCTCTCGCTCTGGGACGACTACGAGACCCTGGCTGCGCATCCTGCGCCCCCGCGCCGGCCGGCACACGAACTGAGGGTGCTCGCCGACTCGACCGACCGCATCGCCTGGCTGCGTGCCCGCAGCCGCGGCATCACGGCCACCGACGTCGCGCGCCTCTCGAGCCCCCGCGCCGTGCAGGCCGTCGTGCTCGACAAGCTGTACGGCAACGGCTTCGGCGGCAACGCCTACACCGACCACGGACGCGCCCGCGAGCCGGAGATCGCCCGCTGGGTGCTGTCCGAGCACCGCATCGCGCCGAGCTCGAAGCTGTTCCACGCCCACGAGCAGCAGCGCCACCTCGCGACGCCCGACGGCGTGGCGGTGCGCGACGACGGCACCGTCGAGCTCTGCGAGATCAAGACGACGAAGAAGGCCTGGACGAGCATCCCGCGCTCGTACCTTCGGCAGGTGTTCTGGCAGCAGTACGTTCTCGGGGCCGAGCGCACCCTCGTCGTGTGGGAGCAGCACCTCGACTTCGTACCCGTCGACGCCGTGCCCCAGTGCCGCTGGGTCGACCGCGACGACGACGAGATCCACCGCCTCGTGGGCCTCGCCGACACCGTGCTCGACACGCTGGCGCGCCAGGCTCCCGTCGACCCGTTCGCCCCCGGCGTCCGGGCCTACGAGCCGCCGCCCTACGACCCGCTGCGCTGAGCCTCGCGGCGCGCGGCCTCGCTGCGTCGGGCTGCTCCCCCGTGGTCGACCCCGAGCACCCGCACCCGGCTCAGCCCGATGACGGCGGCGCTCAGCGCCGCGATCACGACGGCGATGACCACGCACCAGACCGCGACCCCGCCCGCGCCCAGGCGCTCCACGTCGAGGAACGGGTACGGCACGAACGACTGCCCGCGCAGCAGCACCACGACGAGCCAGACCAGCGGGTAGACCAGGAACACCGGGAGCCGCCGCCACGCGATGCGCCCCCGGTCGCCCACCAGCACCCAGTCGAGCAGCGCGAACAGCGGGATCCACTTGTGCAGGACGTCGTTCGACCACTGCACGTTGAACGAGTTGTCGAGGGCGACGTCCGTCAGCAGCACGTTGTAGACGATGCCGGTCGTGACCATGTAGGTCGCCGCGGCGCCGCGCAGCACGACGCTCCACTCGGGCGCGGCCCGGCGGCGCAGCAGGAACACCGCCCCGACGACGAACGCCACGGCCGCGATCAGGTTCGACTGGATCGTGAAGTAGCCGAAGAAGTTGGCGAACTGGTACACGGGGCTCTCGACGCTGCGCACCCACTGGCCGACGACCGCCGCGACGACGGCCAGGGCCGCGAGCAGGCGGAGCGCGGCGGGCACGATGGCGGGCACGGTGGTCGTCGACGGTCTCATCCCGTCACCGTAGCGAGGTTTCGCCAGACGGTGACACCCGCGAAACACGACCGACTCATCTGCTGTCGACACTGGGGTGACGGGCGCCCCTGTCGGGTGCCGCGGACGGACAGGGGAGCCCGATGACGCACACGACGATGCGTGCCATGGTGATCGAGAAGACGGGCGGACCCGAGGAGCTGATCGCGGCGGACCTGCCGTGGCCCTGCCGTGTCGGCTCGGACGTGCTGGTCAAGGTGCACGCCGCGGGCGTCAACCGCGTCGATGCCGAGGCCCGAGCCGGCCGGGCCGACAGCGGCGGCGTCCGGGCCTGGCCCGCCGTGCTCGGCCACGACTTCAGCGGCGTCGTCGTCGAGGCCCCCTACGCCGCCCACCCGCTCCGCCCCGGCGACGAGGTCTTCGGCATGGCCGCGTTCCCGCACACGAGCGGGACGTACGCCGAGTACATCAGCGTGCCTGCCACCTCCCTCGCCCGGAAGCCCGCGACGCTCTCGCACGTCGAGGCCGCCGGCGTCCCGCTCGCCGCCCTGACCGCCTGGGGCATGGTCGTCGAGGTCGCCAAGGCGCACGAGGGCCAGCGCGTGCTCGTCCAGGCCGGTGCAGGAGGCGTCGGGCACTTCGCCGTGCAGCTCGCGTCGTACTTCGGCGCGCACGTCGTCGCCACCGGGTCGCAGCGCAACAGCGGCTGGCTCCGCGACCTCGGAGCGGACGAGGTCGTCGACTACGGCTCGGCCGAGCTGGCCCGCAGCGTGCGCGACGTCGACGTCGTCATCGGGCTGGTCGACGACGACGACGTCGCCGAGCAGTCGCTGGCCGTGCTCCGCCCGGGCGGCCTCGCGGTGCACGCCCCGCTGCGCTCGTGGCGGGCCTTCGCCGAGAAGGCCGAGGCGAGGGGCATCCGCTCCACGGGGTTCGCCGTCTGCCCCGACGCGTCGACCCTCGCGGTCCTCTCGCGCCTGATCGACTCGGGCGACCTCCGCGTGCACGTCGACGACATCTACGACCTCGCCGACGCGGCCGACGCGCACAGCCGGCTCGAGCAGAGCCACACGCGGGGCAAGCTCGTCCTGCGCGTGGCCGACGAGTGAGGTCGCGGCCTGGGCGTCGGGCCGGGGTCGCGGCCTAGAGCGCACGCACGAGGACGAAGTCGTCGTGCGTCTCGGTGCCCACGGTGAACCTCTTGGTGCCGGCCCGCTCGAAGCCGTGCTTGCCGTAGAAGGCCTGGGCGCGGGCGTTCTGCTGGTTGACGCCCAGCCAGATCGAGGAGGCGCCGGTCGCCGTGGCCGTCGCCAGCGTCGCCTCCATGAGGACCCGCGCCGCGCCCTGCCCGTGGGCGTCGGGTGCCACGTACAACTTGCTCAGCTCGACGGCGGGGCGCGCCTCGACCACGGCGGCCACGTCGGCGTCGACGGGATCGCCCGTGACGAGCATGGCGTACCCGAGCAACGGGGCCCCGAGCAACGGGGCCCCCGGGGCGGCCGCGTCGTCCTCCAGGGCGAGCACGTGCCGCGTCGGGTCGGCCAGGTACTCGTGGAAGCGCTGCTCGCTCAGCACCGTGGTGACGAAGCGCGCCATGTCGGCCAGGGCGGTGCCGGGCGGGCAGGCCAGGGGGAACGTGAGGGCCGCCACGGAGGCGAGGGCCGGGGCGTCGGAGGCGGTGGCGGGGCGGGCGGTGACGGTCACGCCTCCATGGTGCCGCACCCGCGCCTCCTCGTGCTCGCCGTGCCCGTGCGCCGGGGACGACGAAGGCCGCCCCGCTCGAGAGCGGGACGGCCTGTCGTGACGATCAGGTGATCGAGGTGCGCTGCCTGAGCAGCAGCTGCCTAGAAGACGTTGATGTCGAGGGGGATGCCGGGACCGAAGGTCGTCGACAGCGTGCCCTTGGTGATGTAGCGGCCCTTGGAGGAGGACGGCTTCAGACGGACGACCTCGTCGAGGGCGGCGTCGAGGTTGGTGTTCAGCTGCTCTTCCGAGAAGCCGGCCTTGCCGATGACGAAGTGCACGTTGGCGTGCTTGTCGACACGGAACTCGATCTTTCCGCCCTTGATGTCGTTGACGGCCTGCGCGACGTTGGGGGTCACGGTGCCCGTCTTCGGGTTGGGCATGAGGCCGCGGGGTCCGAGGACCTTTCCGAGGCGGCCGACCTTGCCCATGAGCTCGGGCGTCGAGACGGCCGAGTCGAACGACGTGTAGCCGCCGGCGACCTTCTCGATGAGCTCGTCGCCGCCGACCTCGTCCGCACCGGCGGCGATGGCGGCCTCGGCCGCAGCGCCCGTGGCGAAGACGATGACGCGGGCGGTCTTGCCCGTGCCGTGGGGCAGGATGACGGTGCCGCGCACCATCTGGTCCGCCTTGCGGGGGTCGACGCCGAGCTTCAGCGCGACCTCGACGGTGGAGTCGAACTTCTTGGAGCCGGTCTCACGAGCGACGGCGACGGCCTCGCTGGTGCTGTAGAACTTGCCGGCCTCGATCTTCTCGGCGGCGGCGCGGTACGCCTTGGACTTCTGAGCCATGTTGGACCTCTTCGTTACTGGGGACGTGGTAGCGAGCCTGGCCGGCTCTCCCACTGGTGTCTGGTGCGTGCAGGCGGGTCGCCTGCACGAGGGGGTGTGGCTACGCGTCGACCGTGATGCCCATGGAACGGGCGGTGCCGGCGATGATCTTCGCCGCGGCGTCGATGTCGTTGGCGTTCAGGTCGGCCTGCTTGGTGGTGGCGATCTCACGGACCTGGTCCATGGTGAGCTTGCCGACCTTGTCCGTGTGGGGAGTCGACGAGCCCTTGGCGACGCCGGCGGCCTTCTTGATGAGCTCCGCGGCGGGCGGGGTCTTGAGGACGAACGTGAACGAACGGTCCTCGTAGACGGTGATCTCGACGGGGACGACGTTGCCGCGCTGCGACTCGGTCGCGGCGTTGTACGCCTTGCAGAACTCCATGATGTTCACGCCGTGCTGACCCAGGGCCGGGCCGATGGGCGGGGCCGGGTTCGCGGCGCCGGCGTTGATCTGAAGCTTGATCAGACCCGTGACCTTCTTTTTCGGTGCCATTGTTCTTTTCCTTCTCGTGGGGTTCGAGCCGGCCGCGGTCGCGGTCCGCTCTCCCGGTGGTCCGCGGTGCGGACTCCGGTGATCTAGGGGAGCTGTGGGGCTGTCGTCCTGGGGACTAGAGCTTGGTGACCTGGTCGAAGCTGAGCTCGACGGGAGTCTCGCGCTCGAACAGGGAGACCAGCACCGTGAGCTTGCCGCTCTCGGGCTTGATCTCGTTGATCGTACCGGGAAGACCGGCGAACGAGCCCTCCTTGATGGTGATCGTCTCGCCGATCTCGAAGTCGACCTCGGCGGGGATGACCCGCTGGGCCTGCTTGCCGCCCTTGGCCGAGCCCTTGGCGGCGGGGGCCGCCTCCTGCACCTGCACGAGGCTCTTCAGCATCTGGAAGGCCTCCTCGAAGCGGAGGGGCGTCGGGTTGTGGGCGTTGCCCACGAAGCCGGTGACGCCGGGGGTGTGGCGGACGACCGACCAGCTGTCTTCGTTGAGGTCCATGCGGACGAGCACGTAGCCGGGGATCCGCACGCGGGTGACCAGCTTGCGCTGCCCGTTCTTGATCTCGACGACGTCCTCCATGGGGACCTCGACCTGGTAGATGTAGTCCTCCATGGTCAGGGAGACCATGCGGTTCTCGATGTTCTGCTTCACGCGACGCTCGAAGCCGGCGTAGCTGTGGATGACGTACCACTTGCCGGGCTTGCCGCGCAGGTCGTAGCGGAAGGCCTCGTAGGGGTCGACCTCGGCCTCGTCCTCCGCCTCGGCGTCGGTCGTGACCTCGTCGGCCTGCTCGCTGACCACGTCGAGGTCGACGTCGTCCTGGGCGACCTGGGCGTCGGCGTCCTGCACGGACTGCTCGGCCTCGGCGATGACGGCGTTCGCGCCGACGGCGTCGCCCTCGTCCGCGAGCTCTTCCGCCTCGGAGTCGGCCTCGTCGTCGGTCGCCTCGACGGCGGCCTCCGCCTCGGCGGCGTCGTCGATGTCGAGCGCGTCGTCGACGACGGCGTCGGCCTCGGGGTCGCTGGCCTCGGCGAGGGTGTCGAGCAGGCCGTCGAGGTCGTCCGTGTCGGTGGTGCCCTCGTCGCCCTCGTCGACGACGGTGATCGCGGACTCCTCGGCCGAGCCCTGGTCGCCGTCGGAGTCGACGTCCATCAGGTCGCCCTCCTGGGTCTCGGCGACCTCGGAGGACTGCTCGGCGGCGGGGGCGAGATCGATGTCGTCGCGCTCGTTGTCAGGCACTGTGTATCAACTTCCGTTCAGGGGATCGGGCCGCCGTGTCGGCTGGCCGACCACAGAGGATCGTGGGGCACGGCGCGGACCGGGTGGTCCGTCAGCCGGGCGGGCGGGCGTCAGCTGCCGGTGGGGCCGTTGCCGAAGACGTAGCCGACGACGAGGCCGAAGAGCGAGTCGAGACCGGTGACCAGCGCCATCATGATGACGACGAAGACGAGCACGACGCCGGTGTAGCTCAGCAGCTCTTTGCGGGTCGGGGTGACGACCTTCTTGAGCTCGGCGATCACCTGGCGGATGAACAGGGCAATGCGGGCGAAGGGACTGCGACGCGCTGCGCTGTCGGACTTCGCCTTGTCGACGACGTCCTCACTGGGGACGTCGAGGTCTTTTCTCGCCACTGTCGTATCTACCTTCCGAGGGTCGACCCGAGGGCCTGGTCCGTGATCCGGGCCGCCCCGCTGGTCTCTGGTGGACCAGTCGGTGCGACCCGGCCGGGCTGCAGGGCGGACAGGACTCGAACCTGCAACCTGCGGTTTTGGAGACCGCTGCTCTACCAATTGAGCCACCGCCCTATGGGGCCGGAGCCCCCGGGCCGGACTGCGCCTCGTGCTCGCCCTGAGGCGCGCGCCGACTCTGCGGTGTCCGACCGCCTCGACAAGTGTAGGTGAGCGCCCGCGGTGTTGCAAAGCCGGGACGCGCCGACGGGCCCGGCCGGGGCGCCCTGTCGGGGCCGCGGGCCGCCGGATAGGGTGGCCGTCGTGACCCAGCCGACACGCCGCCTCTCGTCCCGCATCGCCTCCATCGCCGAGTCGGCCACCCTCAAGGTGGACGCCAAGGCCAAGTCGCTCCTGGCCGAGGGCCGGCCGATCATCAGCTACGGCCCGGGCGAGCCCGACTTCCCCACGCCCGACCACATCGTCGAGGCGGCGGTCGCGGCGGCGCGCGACCCGCGGAACCACCGCTACTCGGCCGGCGCCGGTCTGCCCGAGCTGCGCGAGGCGATCGCCGAGAAGACCCTCCGCGACAGCGGCACGTCGGTGCGCCCGGCGCAGGTGGTCGTGACCAACGGCGGCAAGCAGGCGGTCTACCAGGCGTTCCAGGCGCTGCTCGACGAAGGCGACGAGGTCCTGCTGCCGGCGCCGTACTGGACCACCTACCCCGAGGCGATCTCGCTCGCCGGCGGCGTCTCGGTCGAGGTCTTCGCCGGCGCCGACCAGGGCTACAAGGTCACCGTCGAGCAGCTCGAGGCCGCCCGCACGCCCCGCACGAAGGTGCTGCTGTTCTGCTCACCGTCCAACCCGACGGGCGCCGTCTACTCCCCCGCCGAGGTCGAGGCCATCGGCCGCTGGGCGCTCGAGACCGGCACCTGGGTGATCAGCGACGAGATCTACCAGAGCCTCGTCTACGACGGCGTGCGCGCCGTCTCGATCACCGAGGCGGTGCCCGAGCTCGCCGACCAGACGATCCTCGTCAACGGCGTCGCCAAGACCTACGCGATGACCGGCTGGCGGGTCGGCTGGATGGTGGGCCCGGCCGACGTCGTCGCCGGCGCCTCGAACCTGCAGTCGCACCTCACGTCGAACGTGTCGAACGTCTCGCAGCGCGCCGCCCTCGCGGCCCTCACCGGCCCGCAGGACGAGGTCGAGTCGATGCGCCGGGCCTTCGACGTCCGCCGCCGCCGCATCGTCGACGAGCTGAACGCCATCGACGGCGTCGTCGCCCCGACCCCGGAGGGCGCGTTCTACGTCTACCCCGACGTCAGCGGCCTGCTGGGCCGCGAGTGGAGCGGGGTCACGCCCACCACCTCCCTCGAGCTCGCCGACCTGGTCCTCGACCAGGCCGACGTCGCGACGGTGCCCGGCGAGGCCTTCGGGCCGAGCGGCTACCTGCGCCTGTCGTACGCCCTCGGCGACGACCAGCTGCTCGAGGGCGTGCAGCGCCTCCAGCGCCTCTTCTCGTAGGAGGCGCGGGCCCGGTCGGCCGGACCGGCTCGCCGGCCGGGCCCGCCGGCAGCGTCAGCCTGCGGCATCCACCGGTCGGGGGATGCAGGTAGCCCGGTCCGGGGTGCCGAGCCCGCGCCTCCTGCCCGAGGCTCGGAGCATGACCCCACAGCCCGTCGTGCGAGTGCGCGACCTCACCAAGACCTACGGGCGCGCCACCGCCCTGCACGGCGTCTCGTTCGACCTCCGGGCCGGCGAGACGCTCGGCCTGCTCGGCCCGAACGGCGCCGGCAAGTCGACGACGATCGAGATCCTCGAGGGGCACCGCGACCGCACCGGCGGCGAGGCCCTCGTGCTCGGCACCGACCCGCGACACGGCGGGCTCGACTGGAAGGCGCGCATCGGCATCGTGCTGCAGACCTCGGCCGAGCAGGGCACCTCGACCGTGCGGGAACAGGTCGCCCACATGGCCGCCCTCTACCCGCGGTCGCGCGACGTCGACGAGGTCGTCGCCGCCGTCGGGCTCGAGGCGCAGGCGGGCACCCGCGTCCGGGCGCTCTCGGGCGGCCAGCGGCGCCGCGTCGACGTCGCTCTCGGCATCGTCGGCGACCCCGAGCTGCTGTTCCTCGACGAGCCGACGACGGGCTTCGACCCGGAGGCGCGGCGTCGGTTCTGGGAGCTGATCCGCTCGCTCTCCGACGACGGCACGAGCATCCTGCTCACCACCCACTACCTCGACGAGGCCGCCCAGCTGAGCGACCGGGTCGCGGTCATCACGGAGGGTCGCGTCGTCGCCGAGGGACGCCCCGACGAGATCGGCAGCGCCGCCGCCCGGACCCCGCTGGTGCGGTGGTCGGACGCGCGAGGCCGTCACGAGGAGCGGACGGCCGACCCGGGCGGACTCGTCGCGCGCCTGCACGGCGCGGGAGCCGAGCTGCGCGACCTCGAGGTCGTGCGCCCGTCGCTCGAGGACGTCTACCTCGAGCTCGTCGCCGAGGCGGCGTCGTCGTGACCGCCGCCTCGCGGACCGCGACCACGACGCGCTCGTCCCGTGGTCCCTCGGACCGGACCGGCGCCTCCTCGACGGCCGGCCTCCGCCGCGTGCTCGCCCTGGCCGGTGTGCAGGTGCGCCACGAGGTGCGGACCTACTTCCGCGCCGGCGACACGGTGTTCTTCACGTTCCTCTTCCCCGTCGTCATGCTCGCGATCTTCTCGACGGCCTTCAGCGCGTCGGGCTCGTACGGGGTGCGACCGGACGGCTCGGCCGTCGACGCCGCCGCGTACTACTTGCCGGGGATGATAGCCGCGGGCGTGCTGCTCTCGGGCGTCCAGGCCCTCGGCATCGACATCGCCGTCGAGCGCTCGGACGGCACCCTGAAGCGACTGGCGGGCACCCCGCTGCCCGTCGCCTCCTGGTTCCTCGGTAAGCTGGGGCAGGTGGTCGTGACGAACCTGCTGCAGGTGGCGCTCCTCCTCGCCGTGGCCCGGGTGCTGTTCGGGGTGCCGCTGCCGACCGAGGCGTCGTCGTGGGCGACGTTCGGCTGGGTGTGGCTGCTCGGCCTCGCCGGCTCGGCGCTGATCGGGATCGGCCTGTCCCGGGTCCCTCGCACCGGGCGCAGCGCCTCCGCCGTCATCGTGCCGATCACGCTCGTGCTGCAGTTCGTGTCCGGCGTCTACCTGCCGTTCGCGCAGCTGCCGACGTGGCTGCAGCAGGTCGCCTCGGCGTTCCCGCTGAAGTGGCTCGCCCAGGGCATGCGGAGCGTGTTCCTGCCCGAGTCGTCCGCGGCGGCCGAGGTCGGCGGCACCTGGGACCTGGCGGGCGTGGCCCTCTGGCTGGCCGTCTGGCTCGTGGCCGGTGCGGTCGCGGCCCGGCTGACGTTCCGCTGGGGCAGGAAGGACGCCTGACCGCGAGCGCGCGGGACGGTACGGTGACGGACATGACCGCCACGGCAGCTGAGGGCGCCCGCACCGCGAGCCGCGGCGCGGGCG
>NZ_CAUPYL010000059.1:0-13203 GCF_963515265.1 uncultured Frigoribacterium sp. | reverse complement strand
ATGGTACTGCAAGGGGGACCTTGTGGGAGAGTAGGACACCGCCGGACTCCTTTTAGTAGAAGAGCCCCTCCACTGGAGGGGCTCTTCTTGTTTAACCCGACCGTCGGCACGGATAGGTGGCTCGCCGTGAGCCCATCCGTTGGTAGTCTCGTACCTCGGCCGCGGCGGGCACCTCTCGTCCTGGCCGATCGACTTCCGGGGCATGAGCCCCCACAACACAACAGCTGCCTGCACGACAGAACGAGGAGCATCTCCGTGAGCGACCGCGACGACGACCGACCCGACCGACCCCGACGAGATGCGTCCTCCGGACGTGACGGCGGTGCACGGGGGGAGCGGCCGTCGGGTCGTCCGTCGAACGGGGATCGCGGGGCCCGGAGCGACCGGCCCCAGCGCGGTGAGCGTCCTGCGTACGGGGACCGCGCCTCCTCGGGTCGGCCTCAGGACGGAGGAGACCGTCGAGGCGGTCCCACGTCTGGCGGTCGTGCTGGCTCGACCGGCGGTCGTCCCTCGACCGGTTCCGGTCGTCCCTCGAGTGGTGGGCGTCCGTCCAACGGTGGGGGCGGTCGACCGTCGGCGGGTGGTGGACGTCCCTCCACCGGTGGACGTCCTTCGAGCGGTTACCAGGGGAACCGTGAGACGCCTGAGGACCGCGATCCCTACGGCCTGAAGTCGGTCCGGCCGGCCCAGGAGGTCGCTCACGTCCCCGACGACGTCGAGCCCCGTGACCTGGACAAGGTCGCCCGCGGCGAGCTGAAGACGTTGAGCAAGGAGAACGCGGACTGGGTGGCCAAGCACCTCGTCATGGCGGGCCGCCTGATCGAGGAGGAGCCGGAGGAGGCGCACAAGCACGCGCTCTCGGCCGGTCGCCGTGCGGGTCGCATCGGCGTCGTCCGCGAGACGATCGCGATCACGGCGTACACGGTCGGGGACTACGCGCTGACGCTCCGCGAGCTGCGGACGTACCGGCGCATCACCGGTCGTGACGACCAGTTGCCGTTGATGGTGGACAGCGAGCGCGGGCTGGGCCGTCCCGAGCGCGCGCTCGAGCTGGGGCGCTCGGTCGACGTCTCCACCCTCGCGCCGGCCGTGCGGGTCTCGCTGGCCATCGCGATGAGCGGTGCTCGCCTCGACCTCGGGCAGCCCGACGCGGCGCTCGGCGAGCTCGAGATCCCGCAGCTCGACCGCCGGCGTGCGTTCGAGTACAGCCCGGCGTTGTTCGACGCCTACGCCACCGTCCTCGAGGACCTCGGTCGCGAACGCGACGCCGAGGAGTGGCGCACGCTGGCCGAGCGGGCCGACGCGGCGCTCGAGGCTCACCACGGCGACGACGACCGCGAGACCGTCGAGGTCGTCGAGGAGGAGCTCGAGCTCGACGAGTCGTGGGACGCCGAGGACGAGTCCGTGCCGCTCGAGGAGCCTGCGGCCGACGACGAGCCCGAGACAGGCGAGGCATCTGCTGCGGAGGAGGAGCCCGCGTCCGAGGAGGAGCCCGCGTCCGAGGAGGAGCTTGCTCCCGGTGAGGAGCCCGCTTCCGACGACGCGCTCGACACGGACGCGGAGACCGAGCACCGTGGCTGACGGCCCCGCGCCCCTCGACGGCGTCGACACCGTCCTCGCTGACCTCGACGGGGTCGTGTACCGAGGGTCCGTCGCGATCGACCACGCCGTCGAGAGCCTCACCGCGGCCGCGGAGACGCACCGGGTCGGCTACATCACGAACAACGCCTCGCGCACCGCGGCCACGGTGGCCGCGCAGCTGAGCGGCTACGGGCTGCAGGTGACCGCGGACGACGTCGTGACCTCCCCGCAGGCGGCCGTGCGCCTCCTCGTCGACGCGGTGCCGGCCGGCTCGACCGTCCTCGTCGTCGGCGGCGACGGCCTCACCTCAGTGCTCGAGGCCGAGGGGTTCCGGGTCACGCGGTCGGCGGACGACCAGCCCGCTGCGGTCGTCCAGGGGTTCAGCCCCGAGGTGGGCTGGGCCGACCTGGCCGAGGCCTCGTTCGCCCTCGCGGCGGACATCCCGTGGATCGCCACGAACACCGACTGGACCATCCCGCAGGAGCGCGGCACCGCGCCCGGCAACGGCACGCTCGTGAGCGCCGTGCACACGGCGGTCGGGCGACTGCCCGTGACCGCGGGCAAGCCCGAGACGCCGATCTTCACCGCGGCCGTCGAGCGCTTCGGCGCCACGACCGCGATGTTCATCGGCGACCGGCTCGACACCGACATCCTCGGCGCGCGCCGGGCCGGGCTCGTCTCCGTCCTCGTGCTGACCGGCATCGACGGCGCGAAGCAGGTGCTCGCGGCCGAGAGGGGATCCCGGCCCGACTTCATCGTCGGCGACCTGCGCGAGCTGAGCCAGCCGTACCCGGAGATCGTCGAGCACGACGAGGACGACGTGCACGTGGTCACCGTGCGCGGCGCCCGCGTCGCCGTGCGGGCCGGAGTCGTCCGGGTCCTCTCGGCCGGTGACGACCCCGTCGACCTGCTGCGCGCCGGGGCGCACGCCGTCTGGGGCACCGGCCGGGCGATCTACGGCCTCGACATCGACCCTGCCCTGCACCCCGGTGAGTAGGGTGGACGACACCATGCAGCAGGAGCCGGGAACCGTCGACACGACGTCCGACGAGGAGGCGACGGCCGAGCTGGCAGGACGCCTCCGGACGATCGAGGCCCTCCCTCTCGACCAGCGTGCCGTCGCGTTCGGCGCCGTGCACGACGAGCTGCGGGTCGCGCTCGAGGGCACGGACCAGGGCACCGACGATGCCGACGACAGCCCGGGTGGTCGATGACCGTCCGCATCGAGGAGCCGGAGGAGAGCGGTTCGTCTGCCGAGCAGGCGGAGCGGTCCGGTCAGCGTCTCGACGCGGCGCTCGCGTCTCGGGGGCTGGCTCGCTCCCGCACGCACGCCGCCCGCCTCCTCGCCGACGGCCTCGTCACGGTGAACGGATCGGGCGTCGTCAAGGCGTCGACCCGCGTGGTCGAGTCGGACAGCGTCGAGGTCGCCGGCCTCGACCACTACGTGAGCCGGGCTGCGCACAAGCTCCTCGCGGCGCTCGACGCCTTCGACGTCGACCCCCGCGGTCGCACCGCCCTCGACGTGGGCGCGTCCACCGGCGGCTTCACGCAGGTGCTGCTGGAGCGGGGCGCGGAGCACGTGATCGGGCTCGACGTCGGTCACGGCCAGCTGTCGCCGTCGCTCCGCAGCGACCGGCGCGTCACGGTGGTCGAGGGCGTGAACGCGCGCTACCTCGAGGCCGACCAGCTGGGGGGCCTCAGCGACCGCGCCTCCTCGATCGACCTCGTCGTCGCCGACCTGTCGTTCATCTCGCTCACGATGGTGCTGCCTGCGCTGGTCGCCAGCGTGCCTGTGGAGAGCGACTTCGTCCTGCTCGTGAAGCCGCAGTTCGAGGTGGGGCGGCAGGGCATCCGAGAGGGCGTCGTGCACGACGCCCGCCTGCGGAACGAGGCCGTCACCGGAGTCCTCTGGGCGGCCCACGACCTCGGCCTCGGCACGGCGGGGATCATCCCCTCACCGATCGTCGGGACGGCGGGCAACAAGGAGTACGTCGTGCGGTTCTCGGCTCGCCACGGGTCGAATCCGACAGAATGGCTCGGCAGGTCCGAGAGCACGACGGGAGCGTGAGACAGATCGACACGACGGCACGGCACATCCTCGTCGTCTCCCACACCGGGCGACGCGACTCGCTCGACGCCGCCCTCGAGGTCTGCGGCCTCCTCGTCACCGCGGGCGTGGTGCCTGTCCTCTCGCGCGACGAGTGGGACGACATCAAGACGGCGGCGCCCGACATCGAGCCGGTCGACATCCTCGGCGAGGACGTCGCGCTCGACACGCTCGAGTGCGTCATCGTCCTGGGCGGCGACGGCACCATCCTCCGGGCCGCCGAGCTCGTCCGCGGCACGCGGGCGCCGATCGTCGGGGTGAACCTCGGCCACGTCGGGTTCCTGGCCGAGAGCGAGCGTGACGAGATGGCCTACGCCGTGTCGCGCGTCGTCGCGCGCGACTACGACGTCGAGGAGCGCTTCGCCCTCGACGTGCGTGTCGTCGAGGGCTCCGAGGTCGTCTGGCGCACCTGGGCGATGAACGAGGCGACCGTCGAGAAGGCGTCGCGCGAGCGGATGCTCGAGGTCGTCATCGAGGTCGACGGGCGCCCCCTCTCGTCGTTCGGCTGCGACGGGGTGGTCATGTCGACGCCCACCGGGTCGACCGCCTACTCGTTCTCCGCCGGCGGGCCCGTCGTCTGGCCCGAGGTGCAGGCGCTGCTCCTCGTGCCGCTGAGCGCGCACGCCCTCTTCGCCCGTCCGCTGGTCGTCGGCCCCGACTCGACGCTCGCCGTCGAGGTGATGAGCCGCACCGACGGCCGCGGCATCCTCTGGTGCGACGGACGTCGTGAGCACGACCTGCCGCCCGGCGCACGCGTCGAGTGCACCCGCTCGGACCAGCCCGTGCTGCTGGCCCGCCTGCGACAGGGGCCGTTCACCGACCGCCTCGTCGCCAAGTTCAAGCTCCCCGTGACCGGCTGGCGCGGCCCCGACCAGGGAGACGCGTCGTGATCGAGGAGATCGCGATCCGCGACCTCGGCGTCATCGGCCGCGCCACCCTGCCCCTCGGGCCGGGCTTCACGGCGGTCACCGGCGAGACCGGCGCCGGCAAGACCATGGTCGTCACCGCTCTCGGCCTGCTGCTCGGCCAGCGCGCCGAGAGCGGCATCGTCCGCTCGGGCAGCGCCCAGGCGGTCGTCGACGGCCGGTGGGTCGTCCCGGCCGACGGTTCCGTCGTCGAGCGCGTCCGCGACGCCGGGGGAGACGTCGACGACGGCGAGCTCTTCCTCAGCCGCGTCGTCTCGGCCGAGGGCCGCAGCCGGGCCGTCGTGGGCGGTCGATCCGCCCCGATCGGCGTGCTGGGCGACCTCGCCGACCACCTCGTGGTCGTGCACGGGCAGTCCGAGCAGATCCGCCTCAAGTCGGCGCAGGCGCAGCGGGCGGCGGTGGACGCCCACGGAGGTGCGCCCCTGGCCGCGGCCGCCGCCTCCTACCGGGCCGCCTTCGAGGCCTGGACGGCCGCCCGTGACGAGCTCGCCGAGATCACCCGCGACCGCGACGAGCGGCGTGCCGAGGCCGACGCGCTGCGCGCCGCCATCGACGAGATCGAGGCGGCGGCTCCCGTGGCCGGCGAGCTCGACGAGCTGGACGCGACGGCCGACCGGCTCAGCAACTCGGAAGACCTCCGGCTCGCCGCCGGACTCGCCCACGAGATCCTCTCCACCGACGCCGTCGACGGCACCCGCGACGTCATCTCGCTCGTCGAGGAGGCGCGTCGGCAGGTCGAGCGCGTCGCCCCGCACGACCCCGCGCTCGCGCCGATCGCCGACCTGCTGGCCGAGGTCAGCGTGCAGGTGTCCGAGTCCTCGTCACGGCTGTCGAGCTACCTCGGCGGCCTCGACGCGGACGCGGCGGGCGACCTCGAGGCGGTCCAGACCCGTCGCGCCGAGCTGTCGTCGCTGCTGCGCAAGCACGGTCCGGGCCTCGACGACGTGCTGCGGCTGCTCGACGAGGGCAGCAGGCGCCTGGTCGAGCTCGACGGCGACGACGACCGGCTCGCCTCGCTCGACGACGAGGTGGCGCAGTTCCGGGCCGAGGCCGAGACCAGGGCCGGGGTCCTCAGCGACCTGCGCCGCGCCTCCGGCGCCGACCTGTCCGAGCGCGTCAGCGCCGAGCTGTCCGCGCTCGCCATGGCCGGTGCCGAGATCGTCGTCGAGGTCACGCCGCGCGATGAGCTCGGCAGCACCGGTGCCGACGTCGTGTCGCTGCTGCTGCGCCCGCACCGCGGCAGCGAGCCCCGGCCGCTCGGCAAGGGCGCCTCGGGAGGCGAGCTCTCGCGCGTCATGCTCGCCCTCGAGGTCGTCATGGCCGGGTCGAGCAACGTGCCGACCTTCGTCTTCGACGAGGTCGACGCCGGCGTCGGCGGGTCGGCCGCGATCGAGATCGGTCGCCGGCTCGCCGCGCTGTCCGAGCGCGCCCAGGTCATCGTCGTGACCCACCTCGCCCAGGTCGCCGCGTTCGCGACGAACCACCTCCGCGTCGTGAAGGACGCGTCGGGCGAGGTCACCGCGAGCAGCGTGCAGCAGCTGGAGGGCGACGAGCGGGTCGCCGAGATGGCCCGGCTGCTCTCGGGGCTGCCCGACAGCGCGAGCGGACTCGACCACGCCCGCGAGCTGCTCGAGCTCGCGGCGACCGGCCGCGCCGTCACACACTCGTAACAGGCAGCGGTGGCTGACCGGCCCCGCGTGACATAGGATGGAATCCCGTGGTGAACGTTGAGAACTCGGGCCTTGATTCCTCCTCGATCGACGGAGGTGGGCCTTCTGAGTCTCCTTCTGCGGGTCGCAGCAACTCCAGCGTGACGAAGCACAGTGTCACCAAGCACATCTTCGTCACCGGCGGCGTCGTGTCGTCGCTCGGCAAAGGCCTGACGGCCGCCAGCCTCGGCAACCTGCTCACGGCGCGCGGTCTGCGCGTGGTCATGCAGAAGCTCGACCCCTACCTGAACGTCGACCCGGGCACGATGAACCCGTTCCAGCACGGCGAGGTGTTCGTCACCGACGACGGGGCCGAGACCGACCTCGACATCGGGCATTACGAGCGGTTCCTCGACATCGACCTCGACCAGGCCGCCAACGTGACGACGGGCCAGGTCTACTCGACCGTCATCGCGAAGGAGCGGCGCGGCGAGTACCTCGGCGACACCGTCCAGGTCATCCCTCACATCACCGACGAGATCAAGCGGCGCATGCGCCAGCAGGCCGAGGGCGACGTGGCCCCCGACGTGATCATCACCGAGGTCGGCGGCACCGTCGGCGACATCGAGAGCCAGCCGTTCATCGAGTCGGCTCGTCAGGTCCGCCACGAGCTCGGGCGGAACAACGTCTTCTTCGTGCACGTCTCGCTCGTGCCCTACATGGGCGCCTCGGGCGAGCAGAAGACCAAGCCGACGCAGCACTCGGTCGCGGCGCTCCGCTCGATCGGCATCCAGCCGGACGCCCTCGTGCTGCGCAGCGACCGCCCCGTCAGCGAAGCGAACAAGCGCAAGATCGCCCTGATGTGCGACGTCGACGAAGATGCGGTCGTCAACGCGAAGGACGTCGCGAGCATCTACGACATCCCCTCGATGCTCAACGAGCAGGGCCTCGACTCGTACATCATCCGCCACCTCGGCCTGGCCGAGAAGGCGGGCGAGGTCGACTGGTCCGGCTGGCAGACCGTGCTCGACGCGGTGCACCAGCCGAAGCACGAGGTCACCATCGGCCTCGTCGGGAAGTACATCGACCTGCCCGACGCCTACCTGTCGGTCACCGAGGCCCTCCGTGCGGGCGCCTTCGCGCACCAGGCCAAGGCGAAGCTCGTCTGGATCCCGTCGGACGACTGCGAGACGCCCGAGGGCGCCGCAGCGGCCCTCTCGCAGGTCGACGGCATCTGCGTGCCCGGCGGCTTCGGCATCCGCGGCATCGAGGGCAAGCTCGGCGCCCTGAAGTTCGCCCGCGAGAACGGCATCCCGACGCTCGGCCTCTGCCTCGGCCTGCAGTGCATGGTCATCGAGTACGCGCGGGACAAGGCGGGCCTGGCCGGCGCCTCCTCGTCCGAGTTCGACCCCGACACCGAGTTCCCCGTCATCGCGACGATGGCCGAGCAGGTCGACATCATCGCCGACGGCGACCTGGGCGGCACCATGCGCCTCGGCCTCTACCCGGCCGCCCTGCAGCCGGGCTCGCTCGCGGCCGAGCTGTACGGCTCCGAGCTGGTCGACGAGCGCCACCGCCACCGCTACGAGGTCTCGAACCAGTACCGCCAGCAGATCGCCGACGCCGGCCTCGTGTTCTCGGGCACCTCGCCCGACGGCACCCTCGTCGAGTACGTCGAGCTCGACCGCGCTGAGCACCCGTTCTACATCGGCACCCAGGCGCACCCCGAGCTGCGGTCGCGCCCGAACCGCGCGCACCCGCTGTTCAGCGGCCTCGTCGGGGCCTCGCTCGAGCGTCAGAACTCGAGCCGCCTGTTCGCCGACGAGGACGCGAGCGACGACGCGGGCGAGACCCGTGCCGACGCGGTCGCCGCGGCCGTGGACTCGACCGACGGCGCGGCCGAGGCCGCAGCTCCCGGGCGGTCCTGAGCCGTGGCCGACTCCGAGCTGCTGCGGGACGAGCCCGCCGACCCGACCGTCACCTCCTCCGAGACGGTGTTCGAGGGTGCCGTCTGGAACGTCGTCCGCGACGTCGTCGACTACAACGGCTCGCCGATGACGCGCGAGTACGTCGCGCACACCGGTGCCGTGGCGGTGCTCGCGGTCGACGAGCACGACCGCGTGCTGGTGATCAAGCAGTACCGGCACCCGATCCGCACCCGCGACTGGGAGCTGCCCGCCGGCCTGCTCGACGCCGAGGGCGAGTCGAAACTCGACGCGGCCAAGCGCGAGCTGGCCGAGGAGGCCGACCTCCAGGCGACCGACTGGGACGAGCTCGTCTCGTTCCACACGAGCCCCGGCGGCAACGACGAGCTCGTCACCGTCTACCGGGCGACCGGCGTCAGCGCGACCGACTCGGCGTTCGACCGCACCGACGAGGAGGCCGACATCGAGAAGCGCTGGGTCGCCCTCGACGAGATCGTCGACGGCGTGCTGGCGGGGCGCCTGCACAACTCCATCCTCAGCATCGCGGCCCTGGCCGCGACCGTCGCCGCCCGCCGCTGACGACGCGGCGGCGGTCGGGACGAGCGCACGATGACCTCGATCGAGGAGGCGGTGGCCCGCTACCTGAGGCACGTCACGGTCGAGCGCGGCCTGTCCCCGAACACCACGGCCGCGTACCGGCGTGACCTCGTGCTCTGGGCGGCGCACCTCGAGGAGGCGGGGCGCGCCTCCGTCGAGGAGGTCGCGCCCGCGGACGTCGCGGCGTTCCCCGCCGCCCTGGCGACCCGTGCGGACGACCCGCTGCGCGCCTCCAGCGTGGCCAGGGTGCTCTCGTCGGTGCGGGGCCTCCACAGGTTCCTGCACGAGGAGGGGCTGGTCGCCGTCGACGTCGCGGCCGGCGTCCGGCCGCCGAAGCTGCCCTCGCGCCTGCCCAAGGCCATCTCGGTCGCCCAGGTCGAGGCCCTGCTGGCCGCCACCGACGGCGACGAGCCCGCTCGCGTGCGCGACAAGGCGCTGCTCGAGCTGCTCTACGCGACGGGCGCCCGCGTGAGCGAGGCCGTGGCGCTCAACGTCGACGACGTCATCGACGGGGGAGACGTCGTGCGGCTGTTCGGCAAGGGCGGCAAGCAGCGGATCGTGCCCGTGGGCAGCTTCGCGCGGCGCGCACTCGACGCGTGGCTCGTGCGAGGCCGGCCCGAGTTCTCGGCGCGCGGCGACGCGACGCCCGCGTTGTTCCTCGGCGCGCGGGGTGCGCGCCTCTCGCGGCAGAGCGCCTGGCTCGTCATCCAGGCCGCGGCCGAGCGGGCGGAGCTCGACGTCGAGGTCTCGCCGCACACGCTGCGGCACTCGTTCGCGACCCACCTGCTCGGGGGCGGCGCCGACGTGCGGGTGGTGCAGGAGCTGCTCGGGCACTCGTCCGTCGCGACGACGCAGATCTACACGCTCGTGACGGCGGACGCCCTGCGGGACATGTACGTCACGGCCCACCCGCGGGCCCTCTGACCTGCCTCCTGACCAGGCACTACCTTCATCCGCCGCATGAGGCTTCCTGCCTGCGGGACGGGCGCGTCAGCCCGGCCGGGCAGGGGGCCGCCGGTACCATCGACGTGTGAGCACCAAGTCGACCTCGAGCACGCCCGCCCTCTTCGAGAGCGCTCCGGCGACCGTCCCCGCGAACGGTCCCACCGGTCGCCCGCGCACCGAGTTCGCCGTCCCCGAGCGACTCGACGGCCACGGCCCCGCGCGCATCATCACCCTCTGCAACCAGAAGGGCGGCGTCGGCAAGACCACTACCACCATCAACCTCGGCGCCGCGTTCGCCGAGTACGGCCGTCGCGTGCTCGCCATCGACTTCGACCCTCAGGGCGCCCTCACCGCGGGGCTCGGCGTGCAGGCGCACGACCAGCCCACGATCTACGACCTCATGATCGGATCCGTCAAAGATGCGCACGACGTGATCGTGCCGACCCGCGTGCACGACCTCGACGTCATGCCGGCGAACATCGACCTCTCCGCCGCCGAGGTGCACCTCGTCAACGAGGTGGCCCGCGAGCAGATCCTCGCCCGCATCATCCGCCAGGTGAGCGCCGAGTACGACGTCATCCTGATCGACTGCCAGCCCTCGCTCGGCCTCCTGACCGTCAACGCCCTCACCGCGGCGCACGGCGTGCTCATCCCGCTCGAGTGCGAGTTCTTCGCCCTGCGCGGCGTGGCCCTGCTCGTCGAGACGATCGAGAAGGTCCGCGACCGGCTGAACCCCGCCATCACCCTCGACGGCATCCTGCCGACGATGTTCGACTCGCGCACCCTGCACAGCCGCGAGGTTCTCGAGCGGGTAGTCGACGCGTTCGGCGACGAGGTGCTCGAGACCGTCATCGGCCGCACCGTGAAGTTCCCCGACGCGTCCGTCGCCGGCATCCCCATCACCCAGTTCGCCCCCGAGCACCCGGCGGCGCAGGCCTATCGCCAGCTGGCCCGAGAGCTGATCGCGCGTGGTGCCGCAGCCTGAGGCCCCCGTCGTCGTCGCCGACCCGAGCGGCGCTCCCGATCCCGCAGCCGGTGCGTCCGCGCGGGGGTTCGAGGTCGTGCTCGACAACTTCAGTGGCCCGTTCGACCTGCTGCTGACCCTCATCGGCAAGCGCGAGATGGACGTCACCGAGGTGGCGCTGAGCGCCGTGACCGACGAGTTCATCGCCTACCTGCGCACCGTCGACACCGACGAGGACCTCGACCAGGCCAGCCAGTTCATCGTCGTCGCCGCGACCCTGCTCGACCTCAAGGTCGCCGGCCTGCTGCCCCAGGGCGAGCTCGTCGACGCGGAGGACGTCGCCCTGCTCGAGGCGCGCGACCTGCTCTTCGCCCGGCTGCTGCAGTACCGCGCCTTTAAGCAGGCGGCCGAGTGGTTCGCCGAGCGCGGCGCGGTCGAGTCCCGTCGCCACCCCCGCACCGTGCGGCTGGAGGAGAAGTACCGGGTCACGACGCCCGAGCTGGTGTGGACGCTCACGCCCGACGACTTCGCAGCGCTCGCCGCCTTCGCCCTCACTCCGCAGGCCGTGCCGACCGTCGGCCTCGACCACCTGCACGCCCCGCTCGTGAGCATCCGGGAGCAGGCCGCCTGGGTCGTCGCGGTGCTGCGCCGCGCCGGGGTCGCCACGTTCCGCGAGCTCGTGGCCGACGTCGACCAGAAAGGCGTCGTCGTCGCGCGGTTCCTCGCGCTCCTCGAGCTCTACCGGCACGGATCGCTGGCGTTCGAGCAGGTCGAGCCGCTCGGCGAGCTCAGCGTGCGCTGGGTGGCCGAGCACTGGACCGACGAGGCGCTGGACTCGCTGGGGGCCGACTATGACGGCTGACGCGACGACCGCCTCCTCGGCTCGCAGCGCCGTCGACGACGGGCCGGGCGGCCGTGCCGACGACGACCGGGCGACCGCCCGGGCCCTCGAGGCCGTGCTGCTGGTCGCCGACGAGCCGCAGTCGCTGCTCTCGCTCGCCGCGGCCGTGGGGCGACCGGCCGCGGAGGTGCGCCGTGCGGTGGCCGACCTGGTCGCCGACTTCGACGGCGTCGACGGCACGCCCCGGCGCGGCTTCGAGCTGCGCGAGGTCGGCGGCGGCTGGCGTTTCTACGTCCGGGAGGAGCTGGACCCCGTCGTGCGCGATTTCGTGCTGACGGAGAACCCGTCCAGACTGTCGCAGGCGGCTCTCGAGACGCTGGCGGTCATCGCCTACAAGCAACCCATCACCCGCAGCAGCATCGCGCAGATCCGCGCGGTGAACGTCGACTCGGTCGTCCGCACGCTGCTGGGTCGCGGCCTGGTCACGGAGTCGTCCACCGACCCCGAGACCGGCGCCCTCACCTACGAAACGACGGACCTCCTGTTGACCCACCTCGGCATCGCCTCGCTCGACGAGCTCCCGCTGATCTCCCCGCTCCTCCCTGACGGATCCGGAGGATTCGACGATGTCATCTGACCCCACCACCACCCACGACGACGACCTGCCCACGGGCGAGCGCCTGCAGAAGGTCATGGCCGCCGCGGGCGTCGCCTCGCGCCGCGTCTCCGAGGACCTGATCGCCGCCGGCCGCGTCACCGTCAACGGCAAGGTCGTCACCGAGGCCGGTCGCCGCATCGACCCCGAGAGGGACAAGGTGGTCGTCGACGGCGCCGCGGTCCAGCTCGACACGACTCGTCGCTACGTGATGCTGAACAAGCCCGTCGGCGTCGTCAGCACCATGAGCGACGAGGCCGACCGCCCCGACCTGCGGCAGTTCACCTCGGACTTCGAGGAGCGCCTGTTCAACGTCGGCCGCCTCGACGTCGAGACCAGCGGCCTGCTGCTGCTGACGAACGACGGCGAGCTCGCCCACGTGCTCGCGCACCCCTCGTTCGGTGTCACCAAGACCTACATCGCCAAGGTGCGTGGCGTCGTCACGCCCGCCGTCCTGGCGCAGCTGCTCGCCGGCGTCGACCTCGAGGACGGCCCGATCGCCGCCGACCGCGCGACCGTCGTCGCAGGAGGCGCGGGCCTGTCGCGCTCCGCCGACTCGTCCCTGGTCGAGATCACCCTGCACTCGGGGCGCAACCGCATCGTCCGGCGCATGATGGAGGAGGTGGGCCACCCCGTCATCGACCTCGTGCGCCGCTCCTTCGGCCCGCTGCACCTCGGCACCCTCAAGGCGGGCCACGTGCGCTCGCTGAACAAGACCGAGCTCGGCGCCATCCTCACGATCGCGCGCGACGCCTCGCCGTCGCCGAAGGTCGACTCCGTCCCCACGATCGAGAGCGGCGACGCGCCGGTCGACGAGGCCGACGTGGTCGAGGTCGCCCTCGACGCGGACGAGGTCGAGAAGGAGTTCTACGACGAGGACGACGACGAGTACGACCCCGAGACCGACGCCCGCGACGCCCGTCGCCGCGTGCCCGGTGCCGGCCCGCGTGCCGGCGTCGGCAAGGGCGACGCCCCGGTGTCGCGACGCGCGGAGGTGCGGCGCGAGCAGGCAG
>NZ_CAUPYL010000058.1:0-13354 GCF_963515265.1 uncultured Frigoribacterium sp. | reverse complement strand
GCCCCCGCCCGGCCGCGGCGCCGCCGAGCGCGGCGAGGCGCCCGGCGGCGACCCCGAGCACGAGGCCCAGCGAGCCCCCGAGCGGGGCGAGGGAGAGGTTGCAGACGACCTGGCCGACGCCCTGGAGGACGTTGCGCCTGGCCAGACCTCGATAGTCGCGCCGCCGCGCGGCCCATGCGGTGACGACTCGTTGCGTCGCCACGAGCGCGACGGTGACAGGGCACACCCACCACGCGTCGGCGAGCACCTGCGTGCCGGTGAGGTCGGCGAGCTGCTCGCGGCACAGGAAGGCGACGACGGTCGCGACCGTGGAGAGGACGAGGACGGAGACGAGAGCACTGGCCACCAGGAGGCGTGCTGCTGTCTCCCCTCTCGGCACGACGATCGCGCGGTCCCACCCGAGGGGAGCGACGGCGCCCACGACGCTGGACAGGGCGGTCACCACCGCGAGGGCCCCCAGGTCGGCCGGACCGTAGAGACGCGTGATCGCCGGCGAGGCCGCCACGACGAGCCCCTGGCCGACGATGCTCCCGGCGACGACCCGCGCGGCGGGCCGACCGGCGTGACGACGCAGGGCTGCTGCCGCCCGCCGTGCGGCCGAGCTCGCGAGCGTGGCGTTCACGGTCTCGGCGCCTGCCCCTCCGCCAGGGCCGACACGGTCCCGTCACCGATGGACGCGACGACACAGGACGGCCAGGCCGCCGGGTCGACGCACCGCCGCCCGTCCAGGACCGAACGCACGCCCGGCACGTCTGAGTCGCTCCACCCTCGGTACTCGGCATGGTCCGCCTGCACCACGACCGCAGTGGCAGGCTCGCCTCGTCGATGGGCGACGAACCCGAGCCCCTCGAGCTCGGCGTCGTCGTACAGGGGGTCGTGCACGACGACGCGCGCACCGGCGTCGGTCAACGCCCGCACCGTCTCGGAGACTCCCGAGAACGCCGTCTCCTTGACGCCGCCACGGTAGGCCGCTCCGAGCACGGCGACGGTCTCGCCCTCCAGGTCGCCGTGCACTCGGCGAAGCAGCTCGACGGAGTGCCTCGGCATGGCGGCGTTCCGGTCGCGTGCCGCGCGGACGATGTCCGCCTGCGGGTCGTTCCACAGGTACAGGCGGGGATAGACCGGGATGCAGTGCCCGCCCACGGCGATGCCGGGCTGGTGGATGTGGCTGTACGGCTGCGAGTTGCAGGCGTCGATGACGGCGCCGACGTCGACGCCGACGGTCTCGGCGTAGCGCGCGAACTCGTTGGCCAGACCGATGTTCACGTCTCGGTAGGTGGTCTCCGCCAGCTTCGCCATCTCGGCGGCCTCGGCCGAGCCGAGGTCCCAGACGCCGTTCGGCCGGGCGAGGTCGGGTCGTTCGTCGAACTGGAGCGCGCTCTCGTAGAAAGCGACAGCTCGGCGGGTGCCGTGTTCGGAGAGGCCGCCGACCAACTTGGGGTAACGCCGGAGATCGCTGAACACCCGTCCTGTGAGCACCCGTTCCGGAGAGAACACCACGTCGAAGTCGACGCCCTGCGTCAGGCCGCTGCCGGCTTCGAGCCGAGGCGCCCACCGCCCACGGGTCGTGCCGACGGGCAGAGTCGTCTCGTAGGCGACGAGCGTTCCCCGCGTCAGCGAGGCGGCCAGCGAGTCGGTCGCCGCGTCCATCCAGCCGAAGTCGGGCCGAGCCTCGTCGTCGACGAACAGCGGCACGACGACGACCACGACATCGGCCCCCGGCACTGCGTCCGTGTAGTCGGTCGTCGCCCGGAGGGCGCCGGTCGGGACCAGCTCGCCGAGACGGCGTGCGAGATCGTGCTCTCCGGGGAACGGCTCGACGCCGTCGTTGACGAGGTCGACGACGCGGCGTGACAGGTCGACCCCGGTGACCTCGTGGCCGGAGGAGGCGAACTGCACCGCTAGGGGGAGGCCGATCTTGCCTAGGCCGATGACGGTGATCCTCATGGGTTCCTGCCTGGTCGTCGACGAGTCGACGTCGGCGGAGGCCTCGGTCATGAAGTGTGGCTCCGGGTTCATCATGTCCTTTCAAGACCTTTCACGAATGTGAAATTAGAATACGACACTGCATGCTGGAATACCAGTGGAGATCCACGTCAGACCGTCGACCCTCCCGAGACCATCCACAGGGCTTCCCCTTTCTCAAATACAGGTGTAACATTTCACATCATCTGCACCAGACATCGTCTCGTCTGCCCGCCGACGTCCGTCGGCGTCGTCGCGAGCACCCCACCCGCCCGTCCCCGTGGAGACCCGCCAATGAGCCGCATCAACTTGTCCGTCCCCGACGTGGGACTCCTCGAGGAGACCGCCGTGCTCCGAGCCCTGCGCTCCGGCTGGGTCGCTCCCCTCGGACCCGAGGTCGACGCGTTCGAACGCGAGGTCGCCGACCGTGTCGGCGTCGCGCACGGTGTCGCCCTCGCCTCGGGCACTGCGGCCCTCCACCTGGCGCTGCTCGCCGTCGGAGTCCGCCCCGGAGACGTCGTCCCGACGTCGACCTTCACGTTCGCGGCGACCGTCAACGCCGTCCTCCACGCGGGGGCACGGCCAGTCCTCGTCGACGTCGATCCCCTGACGGGCAACCTGTGTCCCGTCCTGTTGTCCGAAGCCGTCGACGACCTCGTCCGTTCCGGCGAGCGCGTCGGCGCAGTCCTGCCCGTCGACATCTACGGCAAGGCGGCAGACCACGCGACCCTCAGGTCCGTCGCCGACCGGGTGGGCGCCCCCCTCGTGATCGACAGCGCCGAGGCTCTCGGCGCCTCGAGCGACGGACGACCCGTCGGCTCGCTCGGGGCGGCGTCCGCCTTCTCGTTCAACGGCAACAAGGTCATGACGACGTCAGGGGGCGGCATGCTCGTCACGGACGACGCCGAGATCGCCGAGACGGCGCGGCGCCTGTCCAACCAGGCTCGTCAACCCGTCGCCCACTACGAGCACCACGAGGTCGGCTTCAACTACAAGTTGAGCAACGTCGCTGCCGCACTCGGACGGGCACAGCTCACGCGCCTCGACACGATGAACGCACGCCGACGCGAGGTCCGAGGTCGCTACCGGCAGTTCTTCGCCGGCGTGGACGGCATCGAGGTCCTCGACGGCGGCGACGACAGCTCCGACAACTGCTGGCTGACCTGCATCACCGTCGACGAGGCACGCACCGGCTGCTCGGCCGCCGAGCTCGGCGCCGTTCTCGAGCTCGCCGACATCGAGTCTCGAGCCCTGTGGAAGCCCATGCACCGTCAACCGGCCTATGCCTCCTGCCGCTCCTTCGTCACGGGGGTCTCCGACCGCCTCTTCGAGACCGGGCTCGCCCTGCCGAGCGGCTCCACCCTCACCGATGCCGACCTGGACCGCGTCTGCGGCACCCTGGCCGCCCGACTGGAGAACTCCCTTGTCTCGAACTGGTGACACCGCACCCTTGCCGGCGACCGGCACCACGTCCCCCGCTCGCGTCCCTGCTCGGCCCACCGCTGATCGACAGCGGCGCACGTACGAGATCGTCGCTCGCCTCGTCGACGTCGTCGTGTCCGCCACCGCGCTGGTCCTCCTCGCGCCCGTCATCGGCATCGTGGCCGTGGCCGTGGCGGTGCGCCTCGGGCGGCCGGTGCTCTTCCGGCAGCAGCGCCCTGGCCTGCACGGCGTGCCGTTCACGCTGGTCAAGTTCCGGAGCATGTGCGACGTCGATCCCGATGCGGGCGTGGTGACGGACGCGCAGCGACTGACGCCCTTCGCGCGGTGGCTGAGGTCGACGAGCCTCGACGAGCTCCCGAGCCTCCTCACGGTGCTGCGTGGCGACATGACGCTGGTAGGGCCCCGGCCCCTCCTCGTCGAGTACCTGCCCCTCTACTCTGCCGAGCAGGCCCGCCGCCACGACGTCCGCCCCGGCCTCACGGGCCTGGCGCAGGTCAGCGGTCGCAATGCACTGACGTGGCCGGAGCGCTTCCGACTCGACGTGCACTACGTCGACCACCGGAGCCTCGTGCTCGATCTGCGGATCCTGCTGCAGACGGTCGTCTGCGTCGTCCGCCGCACCGGGATCACCGAGCCGGGCGAAGCGACGCGGAGCAAGTTCACCGGCGCCCCTCCGGCCGGGGCCCTCTCGTGACGCCGTCGCTCGTGGTCGTCGGCGCAGGCGGCATGGGGCGCGAGGCCCTCGACGTCGCCCTCGCGTCCGGCCACCGGGCCGTCGGCGTCGTCGCTGACGGCGCCAGCTCCCTCGATCTCGACCGGCTCGCCCGGCGAGGGATCCCCTTCTTGGGCAGCCCGTCGGACTGGTTCACCGCGAACCCCGGCCAGGCGTACGTGATCGGCATCGGAGCCCCGGAGGCGCGTCGGCGTCTCGACGCCCAGGTCACCGCCCTGGGGGCGACGCCGCTCACGATCGTCCACCCGGACGCGACGGTCGGCTCCGACTGCCGGCTCGGGCCCGGAACGGTCGTCTGCGCCGGCGCCCGGTTGTCCACGAACGTGAACACCGGCCGCCACGCGCACGTCGGGGCGAACGCCGCCGTCGGTCACGACACCGTGATCGACGACTGGACCTCCGTCAACCCAGGGGCTGTCGTCTCGGGCAACGTGTCGCTCGGACACACGAGCCTCGTCGGCGCCGGCGCCACCGTGCTGCCGCGTCTCACGCTCGGCCCCGAGAGCACCGTCGGCGCGGCGGCCTGCGTCGTCGGCGACGTCGACCGGGCCACGACCGTCAAGGGGGTCCCGGCACGATGAGCACACCGCAGAAGACGGTCTGGATCGTCAACCACTACGCCACGAACGCTCAGCGCGACGGGCGCAGCGGGCGCCACGACCAGCTCGCCAGCCACTTGGCGCAGCATGGCTGGCACTCCGTCGTCGTCGCCGCGTCGACAGATCACCCCTCGGGCCGGCAGACCTTCCGGCGGTTCCGCCTGCGCGAGCGCTGGTCGGGGCCGCACCACGAGTTCCTCTGGCTGCGAGGAGTCGGCTACGACGGGAACGGGGCACTCCGGGTGCTCGACATCCTCTCCTTCACCGTGCTGCTCCTCCCGCCCGGCTCGACCCGGCGGCTGCCTCGGCCCGACGTCGTCGTCGGCAGCTCCGTGCACCCTCTGGCTGCCTGGGCGGCAGGTGTCGTCGCACGGCGCCTCGGGGTCCCGTTCATCTACGAGCCTCGCGATCTGTGGCCTGAGAGCTTGATCCAGTACGGGGCGATCGCGGCCGAGTCCGTCGTGGCGCGCCTCCTGAGGCACATCGAACGGCGCACGGTCTCGATGGCCGGTCTCGTCGTGTCGCCGCTGCGCGGCGCGGGGCGGTACTACGCGGAGCGCGGCTTGCCGCGGCCTTTCCTCTGGGTCTCGAACGGCGTCACCCCTGCGCCGGCTCACGACGTCGTGGACACGGGCACGAGCGACGGCGCGCGCCGTGACGACGACCGTTTCGAGATCGCCTACCTCGGGTCGATGGGCCAGGCCAACGCCCTCGATCCCGTCCTCGAGGCGTTCGAGACCGCCGCAGGTCGTCCCGGGGGCGAGCGCCTCGTGCTGCGCATGGTCGGCACCGGCCCCGCGCGGGCCGAGCTGCAACGAAGGGCAGCAGGCGGTCGGCACGCTGATCGCGTCGTGTTCGACGGGCACGTCCCGCAGAGCCGTGCCCGTGAGATCGGACGCGCGGCCGACTGCCTGGTCGTGAACCTGCACCCGATCGACCTCTACCGGCACGGCACGTCGCTCAACAAGTTCTTCGAGTACCTCATGCTCGGCAAGCCGATCGTCGTCGGGACGAGCGTCGACGACGACGTGGTCACCGACGCGGGCGCCGGGATCAAGGTCGCCGGCAGCGACGTCGAGGGGCTCGCCGCGGCCATGCTGACGATGGCGGCGACGCCCGCCGCGCGGCTGGCCGAGATGGGGGGACGCGGGCGGGCCCACGTGCTCCGTCACTACCGGTACGCGGTGCTCGCTGAGCGCCTGGCCGAGGGTCTCGATGCCGCCCGTCTCGGGCGGACGAGCGAGCTGGGTCGCGTCGAGACATCCGAGCTGCAGTCGTGAACGTCGCCGCCGAGACCGTCACCGCCGACCGCGTCCTGCCGGGTCCCGCCTCCGGGCTCGGGCACCCGTCGCCGCCTCGTCTCGCTGCAGGAAGTCCCGAGCTGCTCGCGATGCTCGGCCGGGCACTCCTCGCAGTGCTGTGCACCAGCGTCTACGCGTCGACCCTGCACTGGGTGTACGCGCACCTCGTCACCGAGCAGTTCGCCTACGCAGGCTTCACCTACGTGCCGGCGAGCACGCAGGCGACCGTCGTCACCGTCATCTCGGCGTGCGTCGTCGCGGTCACCCTTCCGACCCGGCTCACGAAGGTGTCCCATGTCGTGCTGTGCGTGCTGTTCGTGGTCTGCGTGGCGCCGGCCATGCTGATGGTCGCCTACACGGGATACGTCGAGGCCGGTGCGGCCGTCGCCGCGAGCCTCCTCATCGGGGCGTCTTTCTCGATCGCGACGACGGGCACGCGACTGCTCGACGGGCGGACCGCCCCGACGAGCGCCCCGCCGACGCTGCCTCCCGGCGCGTCGTCCCCGGCCGACCGGGCACGCCGGCGGCTCTCGCCCGAGAGCGTCATGTGGGCCGTCGTCGCGCTCCACAGCCTGGCGACGTACGGTCTCATGGCCGCGACCACGGGCATCACGCTGAGGTTCGTCGCGCTCGACGACGTCTACGACGTGCGCGCCGTCTACAAGGACGCCGTGCAGGGCGACAACGGACTGCTCGGGTACTTCCTCAGCGGCCAGGCGAACGTGATCAACACCCTGGTCATGGCCCGCGGGCTCACGCGACGGAACTGGGCGTTCGTCGCCCTGGGCGTCGCCAGCCAGTTCGTCCTCTACTCGGGAACCGGCTTCAAGACCATCCTGTTCTCGTTCCCGGCCGTGCTGCTGATCGCCCTGGCCACCCGCCGCCGGCCAGGACGACGAGTCGTGTCGTCCTGGCCATTCCTCATCGGCCCCGTGGTGCTCATGGCCGTCGCCGCGACCGTGGACGAGGCGCAGGACGGATTCCTGTGGACGTCGCTCTTCGCGCGCCGCTTCCTCATCACCCCGGGCATGCTCACGAGCGTCTACGTCGACTTCTTCGAGCAGAACCCGCCCGCGATGCTCGGGCACTCCGTGCTGCGCTGGTGGTTCGACTACCCGTACGAGCGCTCGATCCCGCTCGAGGTCGGCCAGTTCCTGCAGCCCGGCGGCGCACTGGCCGCGAACGCCAACCTGTTCGCCGACGGCTTCGCGAACTTCGGAGCTGCCGGGGTGGTCGGCGCAGGCGCCCTGCTCCTCGCCTTCCTGAGGTTCGTCGACCGCACCTCCCGAGGCCTGCCCCTGGCCGTCGCGGCCATGGTGATGATCATGCCGAGCATCACGTTGTCGAACACGTCGCTGCTGACGGCGATGCTGTCCCACGGCCTGGCCATCGGAACGATCGTGCTCGCCGTCGCCCCGCGGACGGGATGGCACCCGCCGGCCCACGGCCCCGAGCGCCGGCGCACCTGAGCAGCAGTCAGAGCACCCGCGGGTCGACGAAGCGGCGGACCTCCACCACCGTGGAGGTCCGCCGCTTCGTGCTGCCTGACACGCGCCGGGACGCCGTCCGGACGACGCCGCCAGGCTCCGCTCACCGGGTGCGGGCCGGTCCGATCAGCCCGCGGTAGAGCTCGACCAAGGTCTCTTCTTCGCCGTCCCAGCTGAAGTGCTCGCGAGCGGCTCGACGGCCGTTGCGACCGTGACGGTCCAGCAACTCGGGGTCGGCGGCGTAGCGGGCGACCGCAGCCGCGACGGCGCCGGCGTCCGCGCTGTCGACGAACGTGGCGCAGTCGTGGCCGCCGAGGAGGTGGCGCCACAACGGGAAGTCGCTGACGACGACGGCCAGACCCGCCGCCATGTACTCGAAGAGCTTGGTCGGCAACGAGTTGAGGTGCGCATCGGTGTCCCGGAAGGCGACGACCCCGATCCGTGCGTCCAGCAGCAGGTCCCGAGTCGCCTCCGGCGCCAGCCTGCCGTGGAACACGAGGGGCAGGCCGTCCGACCGCGGACGCATCGTCAGGTCTCGACGTTCGGGTGACGAGACGTGGCCGGCGAGGTCGAGGCGCCACCCGGCGGGGAACTCCGGCGACCGTGTGAGGGCCGAGATCACGGCAGCTCCACGGTCGGCGTTGAGCGCGCCCACGTACACCACGGACGGACTGCGATCACCGAGCGGTCGCGCCGCGTGCTCGGCGACGCGCAGGCGCGGGAAGTTGCGCACGACGACCGTGCGGTCGGCCGGGTAGCTCGAGGCGATCGTCTCGGTAGCGGCGACCACACGCGTCGCGGTCGCCTCGAGAGCGACGACGAGGCGAGCGACCCGACGGACGACGGGGACCGCGAGGGGATGGAGGTACGGCTTCGTGGTGACCTGATCGACCAGGTCCTCGTGCGCGTCGAACACCACGTCGCGCCCGAGCAGCTTCATCACCGGGACGGCCCAGGCCAGCTCCGGGTCGTGCAGGTGGACGACGCGAGCCCGAGACGCGACGGCGAGCCCGACGACCTGGACGCTGCTGAGGACCATGCGGGCGGCCCGCCGCCGGCAGGGGATCGTGACGACGTCGACCGCCGTCGGCTCCGTCGTCACGTCGCTCTCGGTCGCGATGAGCCGGACGCGGTAGCCGGCACCGGCGGCACCCGCCGCCTCGCGCAGGTGCACGCGGTTGTCCGTCCACGGATGCACGCTCGAGACGTGGACGATGTCGAAGGCCGGACGTGTCATGGCGGTTCCGTTCACTCGGGGTGCCGGGGACGGACGCGATCTCCGTCGACCAGGCGTCGAGCTTCCCCGTGCGGAGCGGCAGATGCGAGGCACATCTCCGATCCGTATATTCTATATATCCCTCTCGCCATCCGTCAAGGCGCGCGTGAGCGCCCCTTCGGCAGCGTCGACGCCACCCGCGGCGCCCAGCCTCACGAACCGAGGCCGTGCAGCACGTCCGGCGTCAGATCGTCCAGGTCGGACGGCTGCACCGTCAGCCCCTGACCGTCGGCGGCGACGTCCACCCGGACGGTGTCGCCGTCCACGACGACTCCGCCGAGCAGCGCCATCGCGAGCTGGTCGTCGATCTGCCGTTGCATCAGGCGGCGCAGCGGACGTGCGCCGTAGATCGGGTCGTAGCCGCGATCTGCCAGCCAGGCTCGTGCGTCGGGCGTGACCGCGAGCGACAGCCGCCGGTCGGCCAGCCGACGGCCGAGGCGGTCGACGTAGAGCGACACGATCTGGCCGAGGTCGTCGGCGGTCAACGTCGAGAAGACGACGATGTCGTCGAGGCGGTTGACGAACTCCGGCTTGAAGGCCTGGCGGACCATGGCCTGGACCGCCTCCTCCTTCTGCTCGTCGGACAGCCCCGGCTCCGTGATCACCTGGCTGCCGAGGTTCGAGGTGAGCACCAGGATCGTGTTGCGGAAGTCGACCGTGCGCCCCTGCCCGTCGGTGAGCCGGCCGTCGTCGAGCACCTGCAGCAGCAGGTCGAAGACCTCGGGATGGGCCTTCTCGACCTCGTCCATCAGCACGACGCTGTAGGGACGCCGGCGCACCGCCTCCGTGAGCTGCCCACCGGCCTCGTAGCCGACGTACCCGGGAGGCGCGCCGACCAGGCGAGAGACGCTGTGCTTCTCGCCGTACTCGCTCATGTCGATGCGGACGAGGGCCTTCTCGTCGTCGAACAGGAAGTCCGCGAGGGCCTTCGCGAGCTCCGTCTTGCCGACGCCGGTCGGCCCGAGGAACAGGAACGACCCTGTCGGCCGATCGGGGTCGCTGATGCCCGCGCGCGTGCGGCGCACCGCCTCGCTCACCGCCTTCACGGCGCGACGCTGTCCGATGAGCCGCCGACCGAGCTCGCTCTCGAGGTGCAGCAGCTTCTCGGTCTCGCCGCTGAGGAGGCGCCCCACCGGGATGCCCGTCCAGGCCGCCACGACCTCGGCGATGTCCGAGTCGGTGACGCTGTCGCTGACGAGGCGCTCGTCACTCTGCTCGAACGACTCGGCGTCGGCGAGCCGTTTCTCGATGTCCGGGATTCGCTCGTAGCTGATGCGCGCCGCGTCCTCGTAGCGCCCCTCGCGGAGGGCGCGGTCCGCGTCGATGCGGGCCTCGTTCAGGTCGCTGCGCAGCGTGCCGACCCCCTGCAGCGCCGCCTTCTCGGCCTGCCAGCGGGCGTCCAGGTCGTCGAACGCGGCCTGCTGCTCGGCGATGGTCTCGCGCAGGGTCGCGAGCCGCGCCAGCGAGGCGTCGTCCTTCTCCTTCTTGAGCGCGAGCTCTTCGATCTGCAGGCGGACGAGGCCGCGGTAGAGCTGGTCGAGCTCGACCGGCGACGAGTCGATCTCCATCTTGAGGCGGGAGCCCGCCTCGTCCACGAGGTCGATCGCCTTGTCGGGCAGCTGGCGGCTCGGGATGTACCGGTTCGACAAGGAGGCGGCAGCCACGAGGGCGCCGTCGGTGATCGTGACGCCGTGGTGCGCCTCGTACCTCTCCTTGAGGCCGCGGAGGATCGCGACCGTGTCCTCCACGGTCGGCTCCCCCACGTAGACCTGCTGGAACCGGCGCTCGAGGGCGGCGTCCTTCTCGATGTACTGGCGGTACTCGTCGAGCGTCGTGGCGCCGATCAGCCGCAGCTCGCCGCGGGCGAGCATCGGCTTGAGCATGTTGGAGGCGGCGACCGAGCCCTCACCGCCGCCTGCGCCCATGAGGGTGTGCAGCTCGTCGATGAAGGTGATGACCTGGCCGTCGCTCCGGGTGATCTCCTTGAGGACGTCCTTGAGGCGCTCCTCGAACTCGCCGCGGTACTTGGCGCCGGCGACGAGCGCCGCGAGGTCGAGGCTGATCAGTCGCTTGTCCTTGAGGGAGTCGGCGACGTCGCCCGCGACGATGCGCTGGGCGAGGCCCTCGACGACGGCGGTCTTGCCGACGCCCGGCTCGCCGATCAGTACGGGGTTGTTCTTGGTGCGCCGGGTCAGCACCTGGCTGATGCGACGGATCTCGGCGTCGCGCCCGATCACGGGGTCGAGCTTGCCGCTCCGGGCGATCGCCGTGAGGTCGACGCCGTACTTCTCGAGCGCGCTCTTCTGCTTCTCGTCAGAGGCGGGTGCGCCCTGCATGTTGGCCATGACTGTCTCCCAAGACTTGAGTCTGCGGACATCAAGTTTATGCCGCGCGAGCACCTTTCGCCACCAATTTGTGAGACTGCCGTTCAAGATGTAATATTTACATAGCTTGTGACACCGACCAGCGATGTCGACTCCGAACGTTCCCCCGAGAGAGAGAAACCCCGTGAACTCATTCCAGAAGATGGCGGCGACGACTTGCGTCGCCGTCACCTTGCTCGCCGGCGGCGTCCTGCCCGCCACGGCAGCGCCGTCCGCTTCCCCGACCGAGACCGCAGCTGAGGGTGCCGTCGCCCCCGCGAGCTTCACGCAGAAGCTCGTGATGACAGGAGGCGGCGAGTACTACGCACTGACCGCCTCTGGTTTCGAGCGGTTCTCCACGCAGGCTGCCGCTGAGGCAGCCGCGGTGACCGCGACGTTCCCCGAACGGGGCACAGCCGGCAAGATCCAGAGCGGAGACCGCTACATCGGCTCAGGCGTCAGGCTGGGCAACGAATCGGACACGCACTTCTTCGAGGCCCACCGTGATGACAAGAGGGTCTACCCGGTGAGCGTCACCCCGACCGGCGAGATCATGTACGGGCGTCAGACGCTCAGCCACTGGGGGGATCTCCCGGGAAACGAAGGAGAGGCCCTGCTCTTCCTCACCTCCACGCACACGAGCGTCAAGCTCGTCGACCTGACTGCGCCCGCGCCCGCGCCCGCGATCTCCGTGCCCGAGGCGAGGCCCGGCGAGACCGTCCAGGCGACGATCTCGTTCCCCCGGCGCATGTACGGCAAGCTCGTCTTCGTCGCTCCTGCGCACACGACGATCGTCGGCCTGACCCCCAAGGGGTGCAAGATCACCGACGGCGGCAAGAAAGCCACGTGCGGCGTCGACGGCGACTACTGGCAGGCGGACCACCAGATCACGCTCAAGGTGGACTCCGCCGTCCGCCCCGACTCCAGCATCTCCTGGGGATCGACCCTCCCCGGCGGCACCATGACGATGGTCAAGTCCGGCTCCGCCGACATCACGACCACGCTGACAGCCAAGGTGGTCCGTGGCGGCTGGGCCGTCTCGAAGCCCACCATGCGGCCAGGGACGATCGGCACCTCCACCGTCGCCTTCGACGGCACCCACACGGGTCCGATGACCGTCACCGCGCCCACCGACACCACCCTCACCGGCATCGCCGGCGGCACCGAGAAGTGGACCATCTCCGCCGACGGCACCACCGCCACGGCACCGTCCAGCACCTGGACCGGGGCCCGCACCCTCAGCCTCCTCGCATCCACCACCGCGGAGGCCGGCGAGAAGATCGGCGGCTCCGTCACCAGCGGCACAGGGCTGAACAGCATCACGGTGCCACTGAACGCGAACGTCCCGGAGGCGAAGAGCACCGTCCTCGGCACCTACGCGCTCGAGGCCAAGCCGATGACGGGCACACACTTCAGCCCCGGCGACGACGGCACCGTGAGCTTCACCTCGCGCCCCTCCCGCGGCCCGGACGGCATCGACATCACGCCCGGGGAGTCCATGTCCTGGACCACGACCCTGCCCAAGGGCCTCGAGATCCGCGGCAACACCTGCTCCGACGTCTACACCGGCTACACCGCCACGTGCGACTTCGGTGCCACCGCCCCCGACGGCACCCGGACGGTCGTCTACACGGTCACCCGCGACGCCGACCAGCCGGCGGTCACCGACGCCTTCCAGCACGTCCACACCACCACCTACGATGTCCGAGCGACCGCCGACCTGGCCCCCGACGCCGAGGTGGTCACCACGTTCACCCCGACAGCGGGCCACACGTCCGACAGCCCCCGCGCCGAGACCACCGTCCCCGTGACACAGGGGCCCGTGGTCACCGTGACGAACCCGGCTGACCCGGCCGACGGCTACACCCCCGGCACCGCGTTCACCTTCACCGGCAAGGCCACCCCGGGCAAGACGATCACCGTGCAGAACGTGTACGGCACGGTCGTGGCCCAGAACGTGCCCGTGGCGGCCGACGGCACCTGGTCGTGGACCCGAGCCAACATGGGCACCTCGAACTGGATGCTCGAGTTCGTCCAGGACAAGGGAACCGCGAACGAGCACAAGGCGACCGTCTACAACTTCAAGCCCAACGCCACCCCCGCACCGGTCGTGACCGTCACCAACCCGGCGAACCCGGCCGACGGCTACACCCCCGGCACCGCGTTCACCTTCACCGGCAAGGCCAC
>NZ_CAUPYL010000057.1:0-13422 GCF_963515265.1 uncultured Frigoribacterium sp. | reverse complement strand
GCGCAGCGCCCCGTCACCCCGCGAGTTGCAGCCGCCCCGCGAGCTGCCGCCGCCACGACGGGTCCGGCCGCGGCTCCCCGCCAGCGCAGCTCGTTCCGCAGCGCGGGCAAGCGCGTCACGGTCGTCGGCGCCATGGTCTTCGCCGGCGCGATGCTCGTCTCCACCTCCGTCCCCGCGAACGCCTTCTTCGTCGACACCGACGAGCGGACGGTGGCCAAGAAGGCCGCCGCGAGCCAGACCTTCGTGGCCGGCGCCGCCGCGGAGGACGCCGCCTCCCGCGACGGCTACTCCGTCACCGAGATGAAGGTCGCGCCCGTCAGCGAGTACGCCTCGACGAGCTCCAGCACCTTCTCGAACGACGTCGCCGGCACCGTCCAGTGGCCCTTCGCGACCGGGGTGCCGATCAGCAGCGGCTTCGGCGGTCGTCACGTCACGAACTGCGGCTTCTGCAGCACGTTCCACAACGGGCTCGACTTCGTCCCGGGTGCCGGCTCGCCCATCCAGGCGATTGCCGACGGCACCGTCAGCGCGGTCACGGGCCCGGGGGGCGCCTTCGGCAACCACGTCGAGATCGAGCACGTCATCGGCGGCGAGAAGGTCACGTCCACCTACTCGCACATGCAGACCGGCTCCGTCCAGGTCTCCGTCGGCGAGAAGGTCACCGTGGGGCAGCTCGTCGGCAAGGTCGGCAGCACCGGCAACAGCACCGGTGCACACCTGCACTTCGAGATCCACCTCGGCGGCGTCCCCGTCGACCCGTACCCCTGGCTCACCGCCAACACGAACTGACCCGTCGGAGGTGCCCGCCGACCTGAGCAGGACGGTGATCGTCCCGGACAGGCTGGTGGCCAGCCCGCGCACGAGCCGCAGTTCATCCCCCCGTCACGACGAAGCCCCCGACCTCGGTCGGGGGCTTCGTCGTGACGGCAGGGGCGCGGCGCTCAGCGCACGTCGTCGACCGAGGCGAGCCACACGGCGGCGTTGGGCGGCAGCGCCGGCCCGTCGAGCGCCATCGTCGACAGCAGCACGTCGCCGACCGGCAGCTCGACCGCCACCTCGCCCGTGTTGGCCACCACGGTGACGCCGCCGGTGCGGAAGGCCACGACGCTCTCGTCGTAGCCCTCGACCCAGGTGAGGGGGGCGGCGCCGAGCTCGTGCTCCGCGCGCAGGGCGAGGGCCGAGCGGTACAGCTCCAGCGTCGAGCCGGCGACGCCCTGCTGCTCGTCACGGGCGTAGGTCGACCAGTCCTCGGGCTGCGGCAGCCAGGAGGCGCCGGTCGCGCTGAAGCCGAAGGCCGGCGCACCCGACTCCCACGGGATGGGCACGCGGCAGCCGTCGCGCCCGTAGCGCTCGCCCTCGGTGCGGAACCACGTCGGGTCCTGGCGGCTCTCGTCGGGCAGGTCGACCGCCTCCGGCAGTCCGAGCTCCTCGCCCTGGTAGAGGTAGGCGCTGCCGGGCAGCGCGAGCATGACGGCGGAGGCCGCCCGGGCACGGGCCAGGCCGAGCTCGGGGATCGGCAGGCCGGCGCTCTTCGGGCCGATGCCGTGGCCCTGCGGGTTCTCGGCCGTGAGGGCCAGGCGGCTGGCGTGGCGCACGACGTCGTGGTTGCTCAGGACCCAGGTGCTCGGGGCGCCGACGCTCGAGAACGTCTCGATCGACTGGTCGACGACCCGGCGGATCGCGGCTGCGGACCAGCCCGTCTCGAGGTAGGCGAAGTTGAAGGCCTGCTGCATCTCGTCGGGACGCACCCACTTCGCGAGCTTCGACAGGGGCTCGACCCACGCCTCCGCGACCATGACCCGGTCGCCGGGGTACTCGGCCAGCACCTGGTGCCACTCGCGGTAGATCTCGTGCACGCCGTCCTGCGCCCAGTAGGGCGGGGTGGCGTCGGCGGTCTCCCCGCCGCCCATGCTGCCGGCGTCGGCGGGCGGCGTGTAGTCGGGCAGGCCGTCGGCCTTGATCATGCCGTGGGCGACGTCGACGCGGAAGCCGTCGACGCCCCGGTCGAGCCAGAAGCGCAGCACGTCGACGAAGTCGGAGCGCACGAGCGGGTTCGTCCAGTCGAGGTCGGGCTGGGAGGTGTCGAAGAGGTGCAGGTACCACTGCCCGGGTCGGCCGTCGGGCTCGACGAGGCGCGTCCAGGCCGGTCCGCCGAAGACGGACTGCCAGTTGTTCGGCGGCAGGTCGCCGTCGGGCCCCGTGCCGTCGCGGAACATGTAGCGCAGACGCTCGGCCGAGCCGGGGGCCGCGGCCACGGCGGCGCGGAACCAGGCGTGCTCGGAGGACGTGTGGTTGGGCACGAGGTCGACGATCAGCCGGAGGCCGAGCTCGGTCGCCCGGGCGCGCAGGGCGTCGAAGTCGTCGAGCGTGCCGAAGAGCGGGTCGACGTCGACGTAGTCGGCGACGTCGTAGCCCGCGTCGTGCTGGGGCGACGTGTAGAACGGCGAGAGCCAGACCGCGTCGACGCCGAGGTCGGCGAGGGCGTCGAGCCGGGAGGTGATGCCGGGCAGGTCGCCGACGCCGTCGCCGTCCGCGTCGGCGAACGAGCGCGGGTACACCTGGTAGATGACGGCCGTGCGCCACCACTCGCCGCCGCGCTCGGCGCCGGACGACGGGGTCGACTCGATGTCGGGGACGGTCGTGGTGTCGGTCTCGGCGGGGGAGTCGAGCGTGTCGCCCGTGGTCTCGTGTGAGGACATCCCGCCACGATACGGCAGCGGCGGGGCGCCTCCGCCCGGTAGCGTGGGCCTCCCACGACACGGATCGGCGGACCCCTGGACTCCTTCATCGACCTCGCGAACGGCGACTGGTCCGACGACCCCCGCCCGTTCCCCCTGGCCCTCGGCACGAACGTCTTCGGCTGGACGGTCGGTGCCCCGACGGCGCTCGAGCTGCTCGACCTGTTCGTCGGCGACGGGGGCCGCATCGTCGACACCGCCGACGTCTACTCGGCCTGGCTGCCCGGCAACTCCGGCGGCGAGTCCGAGGCGATCATCGGCCGCTGGCTGGCCCGCCCGGGCAACCGCGACCGTGTGCTCGTGAGCACGAAGTGCGGCCAGCACCCGGCCGCGCCCGGCCTGTCGCGGGCGAGCATCCGCACCGCTGTGGAGGCCTCGCTGACCCGGCTCCGGACCGACCGCATCGACCTGTACTCGGCGCACTTCGACGACGACGAGACGCCGCTCCGCGAGACGGTGACCGCCTTGAGCGAGCTCGTCGACGAGGGGAAGATCCGCTTCGCCGGGGCCTCCAACTACTCGTCCGCGCGGCTGCGCCAGGCCCTCGCCATCGCCGAGAGCGACGGCCTGCACCCGTTCGTCGCCGTGCAGCACCCCTACAACCTGGTGAGGAGGGGCGAGTACGAGACCGAGACCGCCCCGGTCGTCGACCACTTCGGCCTCGCCGTCCTCCCGCACTCGTCGCTCGCCAGCGGCCTCCTGACCGGCAAGTACCGGGGCGGCGACGCTCCCCGGTCGTCGCCGCGCGAGGGCCGTGCGGCGAGCTACGCGACCCCGCAGGCCCTCGGGGTCGTCGAGGTCGTGGCCGAGGTCGCGGAACGGCACGGGGTCGCACCTGCCGCCGTCGCCGTCGCCTGGCTCGCCTCGAGGCCCGGCGTCGTGGGCGCACTGGCCAGCGCCCGCACCGTCGAGCAGCTGGACGACCTGCTGGGCTCGGCGTCGGTCGAGCTCGACGACCGCGACCTGGCCGCCCTCGCCGCGGCGTCCGCACCCCAGGCCTCGTAGAGGCACCGCCCGGGCGGGCGGGACCGGCTCCGAGGAGGCGGGCGTCAGCGACCGAGGACGACGACGGTGCGGACGCTCGGGTCCCAGCGCCGACCCGAGACGAGGCTGCTGGCCGGGGTCACGACCGGGCCGCGGGCGCCCTCGGGGGCCTCGCGCGCCTCCTCGTCCTCGAAGGCCTCGACCGCGGCGAGGGCCCGGCCGACCGCCTCGGCGTCGAGCCGGCTCGCCAGCGTGACGTGCGGCACCCAGAGGCCGGGGGAGGAGTGGGTCACGTCGTCCTCGCCGCCCACGATCGCGTGCACCTCGGCCTGGAGGTCGAGCAGGGCACGCGTCGCGACGATCGACCGCACGAGCACGTGCCCCCGGCCGTGCCCGAAGACCAGGGGTGCGCCGAGCACGACCGGCAGCGGGAGCAGGCGGTCGAGCAGCTCGGTCAGCGCCGGGTCGGCCGTGCCGTCGATGCCCCGCCGAGCGAGCAGCGTCACGTGCGGGGAGTTCGAGCTGCTCGCGTGGTCCGCCTGCGACGGCAGGCCGGCGTCGGAGAGTGCGGCCCACTGGGCCCGGACCCGGGCGTCCGCCGACCCGTCGAGCAGGAGTTCGATGCTGTGCACCCGTCGATGATGGCCTCGTGGAAGAGGCGCGCGCCCGGTGTCCTCAGAGGGCTCGCGGCTCTGCTACCCTTGTCTGGTGCCGATCGGCAGTCGCCCTCCTGGGCCGGCTGAGCGAGGTCACGCCCCGATAGCTCAGTGGTAGAGCACTTCCATGGTAAGGAAGGGGTCGTCAGTTCAAACCTGACTCGGGGCTCCGGCTGGTCACGGTCACGCCGTGCAGACAGCTTGCGGCGGGGTAGCTCAGTTGGTTAGAGCACACGGCTCATAATCGTGGTGTCGCGGGTTCGAGTCCCGCCCTCGCTACCGCAAGGCCCTGGACGTGCATCCGCACGAGCGGGGCCTTTCTCCTTCCCGGGCTGCGCCCCTTGGGCTGTGTTTCCAGGGCTGTGCCTCCCGGGCTGTGCCTCCCGGGCTGTGTGTCTCGGGCTGTGCCCCTCGGGCTGCCTTCCTGATCGTCGTGCCCTGCTGGTCGCCTACGCTCGGGGGATGTCCCCGAGCATCCACAGCATCGGCACGGCCGTTCCCCCGACGATCATCGGGCAGGACCACATCCGTGACGTGTTCCGCAGTCAACCGGATCTCGGCCGCCTCGCACCTCGGCTCATCGGGGCGGTCTTCGACGGCGCCCAGATCGACACCCGCCACACGGTGATCGACGAGCTCGGCGCCGAGCAGCCCGGCCAGCCCGACGCCGCCCCCGTGTTCTTCGACCGTGCCGAGGGCCGCATCCTGCGCCCCGGCACCGGAGCCCGCAACGACGTCTACGTCGAGCGGAGCCCCGATCTCTTCGTCCGGGCCGCCGAGGAGGCGCTGGCCGGCGCCACGGGGATCACCGCCGCCGACGTCACCCACGTCGTCACCGTCTCGTGCACCGGCTTCTTCGCGCCGGGCCCCGACTACCTCCTGGTGCGCCGTCTCGGGCTCGCGCCCTCGACCCGGCGGCTGCACATCGGGTTCATGGGCTGCTACGGCGCCTTCCCGGCCCTGCGGGCCGCCCGCGACACCTGCCTCGCCGAGCCGGACGCGGTCGTGCTCGTGGTCTGCGCCGAGCTCTGCACCCTGCACCTGCGCAGCTCGGACGACACCGACGCGATCGTCGCCTCCTCGGTCTTCGCGGACGGCGCCGCGGCGGCCGTCGTGTCGTCCCGGCCTGCGGCGGCCGGTGCGCCGGTGCTCGACCTCGACGTGCTCGAGACCGTGCTCACGCCCGTCGGCGAGGACGACATGGCGTGGAGCATCGGCGACCAGGGCTTCGACATGGTGCTGAGCAGCTACGTGCCGCACATCGTCGAGGAGCACGTCGACTCCGCGCTCGCCCCGCTGCTCGAGGCCGGCGGCGTGGCCGTCGACGAGATCGACGGCTGGGCCGTGCACCCCGGCGGCCGCAGCATCCTCGACCGCGTCGAGTCGCAGGTCGGCCTCAGCGAGGCGCAGATGGCGCCGTCGCGCCGGGTGCTGCGCGAGTACGGCAACATGTCGAGCGCGACGGTCCTGTTCATCCTCCGTGAGCACCTCGAGGGCCGAGGAGGCGCGGACGACGCACCCGCACCTCCCGCCGTCCGCAGGGTGTGCGCCATGGCCTTCGGGCCCGGCCTCACGGTCGAGAGCGCGTTGCTCACCCGTCGGGTCGGCGACTGACCGTGGTCGTCTCGGGCTCGAGGAGGTCGCGGGATCCCCGCGGCCCCGTCGTCGACGTGGCGCAGCGCGACACCGGCCTCCGCGAGCTGATGGACGACCCTGCCTGCGACCTGGGCCAGCTGAGGCGGACCTACGCCGTCTTCCCGCTCGTGAACGGGCTCGTGGCCGGCTGGCGCCGCGCGTACCAGGAGCGGATCCGGCCGCTCCTCTCCGCCGACCGGGCGACGACCCTGCTCGACCTCGGATCGGGCGGCGGCGACGTCGCGAGCTCGCTCGCCCGGTGGGCGCGCCGTGACGGGCTGCGCCTGGCGGTGACGGCCGTCGATCCCGACCGACGCGCCCACGACTTCGCGAGCGCCCGTCCGGCCGACGGCGTCGTCCACCGGTGCGCCTCGAGCGGCGACCTCGTCGACGCCGGCGAGCAGTTCGACGTCGTCGTGTCGAACCACGTGCTGCACCACCTCGACGACGCGTCCCGGGCCGACGTGCTGTCCGACAGCCGGGCGCTCGCCCGCCGGCTCGTGCTGCACAGCGACATCCGGCGGTCGCGCGCTGCCTACGCCGGATACTGGGCGGGGACCCTGCCGCTCGCGCGCACCTCCTTCGTCCGGGTGGACGGGCTGCGCTCGATCCGCCGCAGCTGGACCCACGCGGAGCTGGCTCGTGAACTGCCCGCCGGCTGGACGGCCCTCCGCCGGCCGCCGTTCCGCGTCTGGGCCGTGCTCGACCTCGACCTCGCCGACGCCGCGACCGCAGGCCGGGTCGAGACCGAGGGCGAGACCGAGACTGAGACCGAGATCGAGATCGAGACCGAGATCGAGACCGAGGGCGCAGGCGCAGGTGCGGGCGATGTCGAGCCCGGGCCGCGCTCGTGATCACGCACGACGTCGTCGTCGTCGGCGGCGGACCGGTCGGCGTGCTGGCCGCGGCCCTGCTGGCGGCGCGCGGCCTCGACGTCGCGGTCTGGGAGCGCCGTGCCGAGGCGCCGAGCCTCTCGCGTGCCATCGGGGTCCACCCGCCGTCCCTCGACGTGCTCGACCGGGTGGGTGCGGCCGAGCCGCTCGTCGCCGACGCGGTGCCGGTGCGTCGCGGCGTCGCCCGCAGCGGCGGCCGCACCCTCGGCACGGTCGACTTCGACCGGGCGCACCCCCGGTGGCCGTTCGTCGCCGCCCTGCCGCAGCACCGCACCGAGCAGCTGCTGCGCGACAGGCTGGAGTCGCTCGCGCCGGGCTCGCTCCGGCGCGGTCTCTCGCTCGACGGGCTCGAGCAGGAGCCCGACCGGGTCCTGCTCCGCGGGACGGCCGCCGACGGACCTGTTGAGGCGGCAGCCCGTTTCGTCCTCGCGGCCGACGGCGCCCGCAGTCCCGTGCGCGGCGCCCTGGGCATCGACGCCCCCCTGCACCGCTACCCCGACCGCTACGTGATGTGCGACGTGGCCGACGACACCGGGCTCGGCGCGGACGCGGTCGTGCACCTCGAGCGACGTGGCGTCGTCGAGTCGTTCCCGCTGCCGGGCGGGGTGCGCCGCTTCGTGGTGCTGCTCGATGCTCACGCCGCCGACACCGGGACCGCAGCCGAGGCAGGCGCCGCGCCCGCCGCCGAGCTGGTCGCGGGCCTCGTCGCCGACCGCACCGGCCTCGACATCGACCCCGGCACGGCGACCATGACGAGCGCCTTCGGCGTGCAGCGCCGGCTGGCCCGGCGCACGGTCGCCGGGCGGGTCGTCCTGATCGGCGACGCCGCCCACGAGATCAGCCCGATCGGCGGCCAGGGGATGAACCTCGGCTGGCTCGACGCGGACGCGGTCGCCTCCGTCCTCGCGCGGGCCCTGCGCTCGGCGGGAGGGCGACGCCTCGATCCCACCCTGTTCCGGGCGTACGAGGAGGCGCGTCGCCGGTCGGTCGCCCGCTCGGCTCGGCAGGCGGAGATCAACATGGCCCTCGGCCGTCCCGTCGGGCCCGTCGTCGGTGCGGCCCGGCAGGTCGGCCTGTCGGCGGCGCTGCACCTGCCGACCCGCCGGCTGCTCGCCTCGCTCTACTCGATGCGCTTCGTCTGACGGCGTGCTGCGTCGCGTCCTCGCGGCCGGTCAGCCCATGCTGGTGTCGCCGGCGAGATGCTCTTCTTCTTTCAGGACGCTGAGTCCTGAGGCGACCTGCCGGGTCAGGCGACGAGTGCCGTGCCCGCGAGGGCGAGCGAGAGGACCAGCACGAGCGCAGCCGCGATGACGAGCCGGAACAGCCCCCGCGTCGCCCCGCCGCGACGCACGAGCCTCGCGCCGACCGCGGAGAGCACCAGGGCGGTCGCCGCCCCGACGAGGCCCGCGCCGGTGCGGACGGGCGTCAGCGAGTCGTCGAGGAGGAGCCCCGCAGCCGTCACGACCGCCGCCGTCCCCAGGGCGGCGAAGGCAACGAGCCCGGCGCCCAGGCGTCCGAGCCGGTGGGGCAGCCCGACGACGCCCGTCCGGGCGTCGTCGTCGAGGTCGGGCAGGACGTTGGTGAAGTGGATCGCGACGCCGAAGGCGGCCCCGACGATCATCGCCCAGGCGGCGGGAGCAGCTGGCGGCGCGGCGGCGAGGGTCACCACGGCGGGCAGGGCACCGAAGCCGACGACGAACGGCACGGCCGACCACGCCGTGCGCTTGAGCCCGAAGTTGTAGGCCCAGCCGGAGGCGAGGAAGAGAAGGTGGGCGACGCCGGCGGCCCAGCCGAGGACGAAGGTCACGGCGATCGCGACGACGGTCACGACGCTGACGGCGGCGACCGCAGTCGAGGTGGAGACGAGGCCCAGCGCGAGGGGCTTGTCGCGGCGCCCGACCTGGCGGTCGCGCGCAGCGTCGACGAGGTCGTTCGAGAGCCCGATCGAGAGCTGACCGGCCAGCACGGCGACGCCGAGCAGCAGGATGCGGCCGACGCCGAGACCGACCGCCGTCGCGAGGACGACAGAGAGCACGGTGACGGCGACGGTGGGGCCCGGGTGAGTGGACCGCGCCAAGGCGCCCAAGGTCGCGACGGGTGAGCTCGTCACGAGCACGTCCCGCGGCGGAGACGGCGAAGCGCAGGAGAAGCAGGCACAGGGGGAGATCGAGTGAGCACGCCCGGGTCGGGGGAGACCCGAGCGTGCTCGTCAGCCGCTCGCAACCTTCGGGGGGACACGTGGATCAGGACCTGTCCCTGGCTGTCGATCGAGGGCTCGCGTCGAGTTACCATCCCAGACGTGGGGGAAGTGTACGACGCGAGCCCTCGCAGCGGTAGACCCATCGAGCAGACTCGGCTACTGGCCGCGGCCGGTCTTCTCCTGGAGGCGGTCGATGTGCTCGCTCGCCTTGGCCTTGCTCAGGTCGGCAGGCAGCTCTTCGCCTGCCTCGCGGGCGAGCGTGTCGAGGTAGCTCTTCTGCGGGCCGGTCATCGGCTCGTCGCCGGTGACCCAGTCCTCAGGGTCCTTGGAGGCGGTGGTGGAGGGGTCGGGACGTTCGCCGCCCAGGGTCTCTCCGGACCCGGCGTCGGCGCCGGAGGCAGGTGCCCCGCCGCCCTCGGGTGCTGCGGGGTCGACGGGCGTGATGTCAGGGTCGATGTTCGAGTCGCTCATGGGGAGAACGTACGCCGCGCCCCCGACATCGGCCCCGGTTAGACTCGACGCCGTGCCTGTGAACCCCGATCTGCAAGGGCGGGTCCTCCCGCCGGCCCCCGCCTACCTCGTCGGCCGGGAGAAGGTGCGCGAGTTCGCCCGTGCCACCGGCTCGACCAGCGCCCTGTCGCTCGACCCCGAGGCCGCGCGCGCCGCCGGCCACGCCGACGTCGTCGCCCCGCCGACCTTCCCCGTCGTGGTGCAGGAGGCGACCCTCGCGCAGCTCCTCGCCGAGCCCGACGCGGGCATCGACTTCTCCCGGGTGGTGCACGGCGAGCAGCGCTTCCGCTACAGCCGGCCCGTCGTGGCGGGCGACGAGCTGACGGCCACGCTCACGGTGACCAGCGTCAAGTCCCTCGGCGGCAACTCCATGGTGACCGCCTCCTCCGACATGGTCGACCAGGCCGGGGCGCACGTCGTCACCGCGGTGTCCACCCTCGTGGTGCGGGGGGACGACGCGTGAGCGCCCTCGAGGTCGGCCAGGTCGTGGCCCACAAGACCTACCCGCTGACGCGCGACTCGCTCGTCCGCTACGCCGGCGCGTCCGGCGACTTCAACCCGATCCACTACCGCGACGACGTCGCGGAGTCTGTCGGCCTGCCGGGCGTGCTCGCCCACGGCATGCTGACCATGGGCACCGCGGTGCAGCCCGTCGTCGAGTGGCTCGACGGGTCGGGCGACGACGCCGGCGTGATCGGCTGGGTCTCCGACTACCAGGTCCGCTTCACGCGTCCGGTGGTCGTGCACCCGGCCGACGGCGCCGAGCTGTCCGTCACCGCGAAGGTCGCCGCGCTCGACGACGAGGCCGGCACGGCGCGGGTCGACCTCACCGTGACGGTCGACGAGAAGACCGTGCTGGGCAAGGCCCAGGTCGTGGTGACCCTGGCGTGACCTCCTTCTCCGAGCTGACGACGATGCGCGTCGGCGGCGAGCCCGCGCGGTTCGTCACGGCCGACGGCACGGACGAGCTGATCGACGCCGTCCGCGCCGTCTGGGCCGACGACGAGCCCTGGTTCGTCCTCGGCGGCGGCTCGAACACGGTCGCCTCCGACGAGCCGTTCGAGGGCACCGTGGTCCACGTGAGTACGCGCGGCGTCGAACGGCTCGACGACGTCGACGGCCGGGTCCGCCTGCGGGTCGCCGCCGGTGAGCCCTGGGACGACCTCGTGGCCCGCACGGTCGACGAGGGCTGGTCCGGCCTCGAGGCGCTGAGCGGCATCCCGGGCTCGACGGGCGCCTCTCCGATCCAGAACATCGGCGCCTACGGGCAAGAGGTCTCGTCCACGGTCGTCTCGGTCGACTTCCTCGACGCCGACACGGGCGAGTTCGTCCGCGTGCCCGCGGCGAACCTCGGCCTCGGCTATCGCACGAGCGTGTTCAAGCAGGGCCGGGCGGGCGTCGTGACGGCGGTCGAGTTCGCGCTCCGCGACGAGGGAGGCGCGAGCGAGCAGGTCTCGTACCCGCAGCTCGCCGGGGCCCTCGGCGTCGACCTCGGGGCCCGGGTCTCGGTCGCCGACGTGCGGTCGAGCGTCCTGGCCCTCCGCGCCTCCAAGGGCATGGTGCTCGACGCCGACGACCGCGACACGTGGTCGAGCGGCTCGTTCTTCACCAACCCCGTGGTGTCCCGTCAGGCGGCCTCCGAGCTGCCCTCGGACGCCCCGCGCTGGCCGATCGACCCCGAGCCCCAAGACCGGGTCGTGCCGCTCGGCGAGACTCCGGCACCGCCGCCTCCGCCGACCAGCGGGGCCGTCAAGCTCAGCGCCGCCTGGCTGATCGAGCACGCGGGCGTCGCGCGCGGCTTCCGCCTGCCGGGCTCGGGAGCCGCGATCTCGACGAAGCACACGCTGGCCCTGACCAACCGGGGCAGCGCCTCCGCCGACGACGTGGTCGAGCTCGCCCGCTTCGTGCAGCAGCGGGTGCTGGCCGAGTTCGGCGTCCTGCTCCGCCCCGAGCCGGTGCTGCTCGGCCTCGACCTCTGACCTGACGTCAGGCGCGCGTCGCGGGCAGCCAGCCGCGTTCCATCGCGAGGGTGACCGCGCGCGTGCGGTCGCCCACGCCGAGCTTCTCGAAGGCGTGCTGCAGATGGGTCTTCACCGTGGCCTCGCCGACGAAGAGGCGCAGGCCGATCTCCCGGTTCGAGCAGCCCTCGGCGACCAGGACGAGCACCTGGGTCTCGCGGGGACTCAGCGGCGTCGGCGTCGACCCGACGGGGCCGTCCGCCCCGACGCCCGTGACGCTCGCCGGGGCGCCCACCTGCGCTGCCGTCCGACGAGCGCGCCCCACGAGCAGCGCCGCCATCGACGGCGCGAGCGCGACCTGCCCGGCGACGACCGAGCGGAGCCCCGCGAGCAGCTCCTCCTCGGGAGCGGCCTTGAGCAGGTAGCCGCTGGCGCCCGCCTCGACGGCGCCGAGGATGGCGTCGTCCGACTCGTAGGTGGTCAGGACGACGACACGGGCGGTCGGCACGTCCCGGAGCACCGCCTCCGTCGCGGCGACGCCGTCGAGCCGCGGCATGCGGAGGTCCATGAGCACGAGGTCGGGCCGCAGCTCGGCGGCGAGCTCGACCGCCTCGACGCCGTCGGAGGCCTGGCCGATGACCTCGAAGTCGGGCGTGGCCGTGAGCATCGCGGTGAGCCCCTGCCGCATGATCGGGTGGTCGTCGACGACCAGGGTGCGGACGCTCACGACTGCTCGCCGCCGGGCAGGTGCGCGGCCACGGTCGTCCCGGCCGCACCGCTGACGACCTCGAGCCGCCCGCCGGCCAGCCTCAGCCGCTCGTCGAGGCCGTCGAGCCCGAAGCCGTCACGGGACGCGGCAGGATCGAACCCGCTGCCCTCGTCCCGCACCGACAGCACGACGTCCCAGCCGGCCCCGCGAGCGAGCGCGACGTGCGCCGAGCGCGACCTGCTGTGCTTGCGGACGTTGGCCAGCGCCTCCTGCGCCGCCCGGATCACGACGACCTGGTGGTCGCGCGTGAGGGCGAGGCCCGGCTCCACGTCGACGGTCACCGCGACGCCGCTCTCGCGCGCGAACCGTGCGGCGAGGCGGCGCAGGGCGTCGGCGAGGTCGCCGCTGTCGAGCCCGGAGGAGGCGGTGGCCGCGACCAGCGTGCGGGCGTCGGTGAGCGCGTCCCGGGCCGACGACTCGATCAGGTCGAGCTGGGCGAGGCCGGCGGCCGCGTCGCCGGCGGCGACCGACGTCCGTGCCTGCTGGCTGAGCATCACCAGCCCGGTGAGGCTCTGCGCGACCGTGTCGTGGATCTCGCGGGCGAGGCGCTCCCGCTCGGCCACGGTTCCGGCCTCGCGGTGCCGGGTGGCCAGCTCGTCCTGGGCAGCGCGCAGCTCGTCGAGCAGCCGGCCGCGCTCGACGCCGGTGCGGGCGATCGACGTGATCCAGGAGCCGAGGGCGATGCTGAAGAGCAACGAGAGCCCCTCGCTCGTGGCGGCGGTCGCGAGCGTGTCCGCCGACCAGCCGAGGCTCGCGACGAAGCCCGCCGAGATCGAGAGGCAGAGCAGCACGTTGGCGACGATCGCCGAGCGGGGCGTCGGGAGCACGGTCCAGAGCAGCGGCATCGAGAACGCCTGCAGCACGGCGAGCGGCGGTGCGCCGGCGACGGCCAGCCCGCCGACGACCACGACCGCCGCGACGACCACGACCTCTGCCCGGCCCACCTGGTCGTCGTCCCTCCGCACGACCGGTCGGGCGAGGATCAGCCAGGTCAGGACGAACAGCCCGGTCGCGGCGAGGGCGAGCGGGCGGCCGCCGACGGCGCTCGACACCGCGCTGCCGTCGGCGCTGCTGCCGGC
>NZ_CAUPYL010000056.1:0-13607 GCF_963515265.1 uncultured Frigoribacterium sp. | reverse complement strand
GTCGGCGACCGCCTCGACGGGCACGTCGAGCACGGGCTGCTCGACGACGGGCGCGGCGGTCTCGGCCGGGGCAGCGCTGCCCCCGGTCGACTGCGCCTGCACGGCGGCGATCGCGGCGACGAGGTCGCCCTTGCGGAGCTTGGAGAGACCGCTGATGCCGAGCGAGGAGGCGAGGGCCTGGAGCTGCGGGAGGCGCATGGCGCTGAGTTCGGCGGTGGTGTCCGCAGAGTTGCGGATGTCGACGTCTGACACTGGTGTTGGGTTCCTTCCGCTCCCCCGCGAGAGCCGCGAGGCTGAGCTGGTCACACCTCGTGGCCTGGGGTCTGCCCTGTCGGCAGGCCCTGCGCGGATGCGCGCTGCGCGGGATGCGCAGAGGAGCTCACGGAGGTGCGGCGCACGTACGCCAGACAGGCGGACGGACGCTGCGAGATGTGCACTACGGGATGTGCGGCCCGGGGGGATCAGGGAGCCTGGGGACTCGACACGCCTACTCGAGAACCGAGGAGGTGCTGCTAGATGCCCAGGGGATCTTGATTCTCTACCGGGTGCGGCTTCACTGTAGCACCCCGCAGGTCGACGGCGAGCATGACGGCACGCCAGTCGGACAGCGAGTGCTCGGCCACGAGATCCGCCGCGAACAGGCGCTGCGCGGGGTCGCTCCCGAGCACCAGCAGCGAGGGGCCCGCACCGGACACGACGGCGGCCAGGCCGGCGTCCCGCAGCATGGTGATGAGCGCATCGGTCTCGGGCATGGCACTCGCCCGGTAGCTCTGGTGGAGCCTGTCCTCCGTGGCGGCGAGCAGCAGCTCGGGGCTCTGGATCAGCGCCGCCACGAGCAGCGCGGAGCGGGACACGTTGAACGTCGCGTCCTCGTGCGGCACCGATGCGGGCTGGAGGCTGCGCGCGAGCTTCGTCGAGAGGGTCGACTCCGGCACGAACACGACGGGAGACACGCCCCGGTGCACGAGGAGGCGCTTGTGGGCGGGCCCGGACGACGTCATCCACGCGATGGTGAGCCCGCCGAAGAGGGCCGGAGCGACGTTGTCGGGGTGGCCCTCCATCTCGGTGGCGACCCTCAGCAGGTCAGCGGAGGAGAACTCGACCACCCCCTCCAGCAGGCCCTTGGCCGCGACGACGCCGGAGACGATGGCGGCGGCCGACGAGCCGAGGCCCCGCCCGTGCGGGATCACGTTGCGGGCCTCGAGCCGGAGACCCGGCAGCGGCTGGCCGACGGACGCGTAGGCCGCGGCGATCGCCTGCACGACGAGGTTGCCCTCGTCGGTGGGCACCTCGCCCGCGCCCACTCCCTCGACGTGCACCTCGACGCCCGAGCCCGTGGTCGTGGTGACCACGAGCTCGTCGTAGAGCGAGACGGCGAGCCCGAGCGTGTCGAAGCCGGGGCCGAGGTTCGCCGAGGTCGCCGGCACCCGGACCAGCACCGACCGCACGTCGCCCGCTCGGGTCATCAGCACGCCTCGGTCACGCAGAGGCCGGGACGAGCCCGAGCACCTCGGCGACGCGCGAGGTGTCGCTCTCGACGACCGTCGGCGTGACCTCGGAGCCGTCGGCGCGACGGAGGGCCCACTGCGGGTCCTTCAGGCCGTGGCCGGTGACCGTGAGGACGACCGTCGCGCCCGCCGGGACGACGCCCGCGTCGGAGCGCTCGAGCAGGCCCGCCACGCTGATCGCCGACGCCGGCTCGACGAAGACGCCGACCTCGGCCGCCAGGATCTTCTGGGCGGCGAGGATCGCCTCGTCGGTGATCGCTCCGAACCAGCCGTTCGTGAGGTCGCGGGCCTCGAGGGCCAGCTGCCAGGAGGCGGGGTTGCCGATGCGGATCGCGCTCGCGATGGTCTCGGGGTGCTTCACGACCTCGCCCGCCACGATGGGCGCCGAGCCGGAGGCCTGGAAGCCGAACATCCGCGGCAGGCGCGTGGACCGACCGGCCTCGACGTCCTCGCGGTAGCCGCGGGTGTAGGCCGTGTAGTTGCCGGCGTTGCCCACGGGGAGGAAGTGGAAGTCGGGGGCGTCGCCGAGCACGTCGACGACCTCGAACGCGGCCGTCTTCTGGCCCTCGATGCGGTCGTTGTTGACCGAGTTCACGAGGTGCACCGGGTAGTTCTCGGCCAGGTCGCGCGCGATGTCGAGGCAGTCGTCGAAGTTGCCCTGGATCTGGATCAGCTGACCGTCGTGGGCCACGGCCTGGCTGAGCTTGCCCATGGCGATCTTGCCCTCGGGCACGAGCACCGCGGCGGTGATGCCGGCGTGCGCGGCGTAGGCGGCGGCCGACGCCGACGTGTTGCCGGTCGACGCGCAGATGACGGCCTTGGCCCCGTGCTCGACCGCCTTCGAGATGGCCATCGTCATGCCGCGGTCCTTGAAGGAGCCGGTCGGGTTCATGCCCTCGTACTTGACGAACACCTTCGCCCCGGTGCGCGCGGACAGCGCCGGCGCCGGGATGAGGGGCGTGCCGCCCTCGCCGAGGGTGACGACCGGGGTCGCCTCCGTCACGTCGAGACGGTCGGCGTACTCGCGCAGGACACCCTGCCACTGGTGGGCCATCAGGCTCCTTCGACTCTCAGGACGCTCGTGACGGAGTTCACGACCGCGGTGTTGCGGAGGGCGACGACCGTGGCGGCGAGGTCGGACTCGCGGGCACGGTGGGTGCCGATGATCAGGGTAGCGGTCGCGGGGGGCGCCTCCTCGTCACGTGACGCACCGGGTTCGACCCCGCCGGTCTGCTCGACGCTGTGCACGCTGACGCCGTGCTGGCTGAGCACCGTCGCGACCTCGGCGAGGACGCCGGGCTGGTCCGCGACGTCGAGGGTGATCTGGTAGCGGGTGACGACGTGGCCGATGGGCAGCACGGCCAGGTCGGCCTGGGTCGACTCGGCGACGCCGGGGCCGCCGACGACGTGTCGGCGCGCGGCCGACACGAGGTCGCCGAGCACCGCAGAGGCGGTCTCCACTCCCCCGGCGCCCGCGCCGTAGAACATGAGGTCGCCGGCGGCCTCGGCCTCGACGAACACCGCGTTCTTCGCCCCGTGGACGGCGGCCAGCGGGTGGTCGAGCGGGACGAGCGCGGGGTACACGCGGGCGCTCACGCCGTCCACGCCGTCGGAGTCGGTGAGCCGCTCGCAGATCGCCAGGATCTTGACCACGTAGCCGGCCTTGCGTGCAGCCTGCACCTGCTCGTGCGTCACGGACGTGATGCCCTCGCGGTGCACGGCCGAGAGCGGCACCGTCGTGTGGAAGGCGAGGCTGGCGAGGATGGCCGCCTTCTGCGCGGCGTCGTAGCCCTCGATGTCGGCCGTCGGGTCGGCCTCGGCGTAGCCGAGGGCCGTCGCGGTCGCCAGGGCGTCCTCGAGCGTGTCGCCGTCGGTGTCCATCCGGTCGAGGATGAAGTTGGTCGTGCCGTTGACGATGCCCATGATCCGGCGGATCCGGTCGCCGGCGAGGCTGTCGCGGAGCGGTCGGATGATGGGGATGGCGCCGGCGACGGCAGCCTCGTAGTAGAGCTGGGCACCGACCTGCTCGGCCGCCGCGAAGAGCTCGGGGCCGTGGTGCGCGAGCAGCGCCTTGTTGCCCGTGACCACGTCGGCCCCGGACAGCAGCGCCTGCAGCACGTGGTGGCGGGCCGGCTCGAGCCCGCCCATGAGCTCGACGACGATGTCGGCCCCGAGGATGAGCGACTCGAGGTCGGTGGTGAACAGCTCGCGCGGCAGGTCGACGTCGCGGGGCGCGTCGACGTCGCGGACGCCGATGCCGACCAGCTGCAGGCCCGCGCCGGCACGGCCCGCCAGCTCGTCGGCGTGCTCGAGGAGCAGGCGGGCCACCTGCGACCCGACCGATCCGGCGCCCAGCAGGGCGACCCTCACGTCGCGGTATTCGTCCATGGTGTTCCGTTCTGTGGAGGCGACCCGGTCGGGGCGCCGTGAGCTGAGGGGCAGGGGTGGTCGGGAGACGTGCGCCGGGAGGCTCAGTCGAGGCCGGCGTCGCGGGCGAGCAGGTCGGCCTCGGTCTCACCACGGACGATGACCCGCGAGGCCCCGTCGCGCACCGCGACGACCGGGGGCCGCCCCACGTGGTTGTAGTTGCTCGCGAGGCTCCAGCAGTACGCGCCCGTCGCGGGCACGCCGAGGAGGTCGCCCGGCACGACGTCGGCGGGGAGGTACTCGGCCAGCACGACGAGGTCGCCGCTCTCGCAGTGCTTGCCCGCGACCCGCACGAGGGCCGGGGCCGCCGAGGAGGCGCGGCTCACCACGCGTGCCGAGTAGTCGGCCTCGTAGAGGGCCGGCCGGGCGTTGTCGCTCATCCCGCCGTCGACGCTGACGTAGCGACGGACGGCGGTCTCGCCGGTCTGCTCGTCGACCGTGACCGCGACGTCCTTGACCGTGCCCACCGTGTAGAGGGTCGTGCCGGACGGCCCGGCGATCACCCGGCCGGGCTCGACGGCGACCACGGGCAGCGGGATGCCGAGCCGCGCGCACTCGGCCGCGACGATGTCGGCCAGCGCCGCGGCGAGCTCGTCGAGGGGCCGCGCGTCGTCGACCGACGTGTAGGCGATGCCGAAGCCGCCGCCGAGGTTGAGCTCGGGGACGGGACCGTCGACGAGCAGCTCCGCGTGGAGGGCCAGGAGCCGGCGCGCGGCCTCGCCGAAGCCGTCCGAGCCGAAGATCTGCGACCCGATGTGGGAGTGCAGGCCGAGGAGCCGCAGCGACGGCCGGCTGCGGATGTCCGCCACCACGGCCGGTGCGTCCGCGAGGGTGATCCCGAACTTCTGGTCCTCGCGGGCCGTCGCGAGGTAGTCGTGGGTCGACGCGTGCACGCCGCTGTTGACGCGGACGCGGACGGACTGGACGACGCCGTGACGGGCAGCGGCCTCGGCGACCCGCACCACCTCCTCCGCGTTGTCGACGACGATGTTGCCGATGCCCGCGGCGACGGTGCGGTCGATCTCGGCCAACGACTTGTTGTTGCCGTGGAACGCCATGCGCGAGGGCTCGACGCCGGCCGCCGCGGCGACGGCGAACTCGCCGCCGGTGCAGATGTCGACGCGCAGGCCCGCCTCGGCGACCCAGCGGGCCACCTCGACGGACAGGAAGGCCTTGGCCGCGTAGTAGACGATCGCGCTGGTGCCGACGCGTCCGAGCTCCCGGTCGAACGCCTCCTTCGCGCCGCGGGCGCGCCCCCGGAAGTCGTCCTCGTCGACGACGTAGAGGGGACTGCCGTGACGGGCGACGAGCTCGGTGGCCCGGACGCCGGCGACGGCGACGACGCCGTCGTCGCCGCGGAGGGCGCCGTGCGACCAGACCGAGCGGTCGAGCGCGTCGACGTCGTCGGGCTCGAGGAGCCAGTCGGGAGCGAGGGGGTTGGGCGACACGGGGACCTCGGTGGGGATCGGGAGGGGCAGGACGACGACGAGCCTAGCGACAGCGGCCGTCGGTGACGGAGCCCTGCGGCGACCGGTGCCCTGGCATCAGCTGCAGCTGCCCTTCGCGGCCAGGCCGGAGGACGTCAGGGGCAGCCCGTCCGACCGGAGGCCGAGCTGCACCCGGCCCGGCTCGACGTCCACCGACGTGAGCACGACGCCCGGGGGCAGCTGCCCGGCGACGCAGACGCGCTGGGCGAAGTCGCCGAGGAACGGCGTCAGGTCGAGCGACAGCGAGGTGTCGGGCAGCGACGCCCGCGTCGGGGTGAAGTCGAGGGCACGGCCGTCGTCGGCGATCGCGGGCGTGGCCGTCACGTCGACGGGCACCGCCCCGAGCACGGGCACGTCGAAGCTGCGGGCGTAGGTCACGTCGCCGTCGCCGAGCGTCACGGTCGCGCCGGCGGACGAGACGCCCTCGAGCGAGCTCACCGTCGCGGAGTCGGCCGAGAGCGTGCCCGTGACCGCGCCGGAGGTGCCCTCGAGGTCGGTGGGGACGTCGCTGACGTCGAGGCGGAACGAGACGGGGTCGCCCGCCGCGCCCGAGGACAGCGTCACGTCGTCGAGCGAGCCGTGCGCGATCTGCCAGAGCACGGAGGTGCCGTGGACGTCGACGGCCACGTCGTCCAGGCCGGTCGCGGTCGAGATCTCGGCTGCGGCGCGCTGCTCGACCAGGCCGCGGGTCACGACGTCGGCGACGACCGCGAGGATCGCGAGCACCACCAGGACGCCGACCAGCACGAACAGGCCGGCGGCGGCGCCCCGGGCACGGCGGCGCGGGACGGCCCGCTCGGCGAAGAAGTCGTCGACGTCGCTCATCTCGTCGTCACATCCGGTCGGGGGCGGAGACGCCGAGGAGGCCCAGGCCGTTGCGGATGACCTGCCCGGCCGCGTCGTTGAGCCAGAGGCGTGTGCGGTGCAGGTCGGTCACCTCCTCGTCGCCGAGGGGGGTCACCCGGCAGCTGTCGTACCAGCGGTGGTACGTGCCGGCCAGTTCTTCGACGTAGCGCGCGACGCGGTGCGGCTCGCGGAGCTCGGCGGCCTGGACGACGACGCGCGGCAGCTCGGCCAGCGCGCCGAGCAGGGCGCTCTCGGTCTCGTGGACGAGGAGGGAGGCGTCGAACGCCTCGCGCGTCACGCCGGCGGCCTCGGCGTTGCGCGCCACGGACCGCGTGCGGGCGTGCGCGTATTGGACGTAGAAGACCGGGTTGTCGTTGGTGCGCCGCGTCCAGAGGTCGAGGTCGATGTCGATCGAGCTGTTCACCGGGCTGCGCACGAGCGAGTAGCGCCCGGCGTCGATGCCGACGGCGTCGACGAGGTCCTCCATCGTGACGACCGTCCCGGCGCGCTTCGACATGCGCATCGGCTCGCCGTCGCGGAGCAGGTTGACCATCTGGCCGATGAGGATCTCGAGGTTGACGCCCGGCTCGTCGCCGAACGCGGCGCACATCGCCATCATGCGTCCGACGTAGCCGTGGTGGTCGGCGCCGAGCATGATCAGGTTGCGCTCGAAGCCGCGCTCGCGCTTGTCGAGGTAGTAGGCGAGGTCGCCCGCGATGTACGCCGCCTCGCCGTCCGTCTTGATGACGACCCGGTCGCGGTCGTCGCCGAACTCGGTGGTGCGCAGCCAGGTCGCGCCCTCGGCCTCGTAGATGTGGCCGAGCTCGCGGAGCCGGGCGACGGCACGCTCGACGGCCTTCGACTCGTGCAGCTCGTTCTCGTGGAAGTAGACGTCGAAGTCGACGCCGAAGTCGTGCAGCGACTGCTTGATGTCGGCGAACATGAAGTCGACCCCGGCGGCGCGGAAGGCCTCCTGCGCCTCGTCGCGCGGCAGCGCGAGCACGTCGACGTCGGTCGCCGCGAGGACGCGGTCGGCGATGTCGGAGATGTACTGCCCGCCGTAGCCGTCCTCCGGGGTCGGCTCACCGAGCGCCCGCGCGACCAGGCTGCGGGCGAAGCGGTCGATCTGCCCGCCGTGGTCGTTGAAGTAGTACTCACGGGTGACACGGGCGCCCTGCGCCTCGAAGACGCGGGCGAGGCTGTCGCCGACGGCCGCCCAGCGGACGCCGCCCATGTGGATCGGACCCGTGGGGTTCGCCGACACGAACTCCAGGTCGATGGTGACGCCGTCGTAGTACGAGCCGCGGCCGAAGTCGGCCCCCTGCTCGACGATGGTCCTCGCGAGCAGGCCCGCGGCGGCCGCGTCGAGCCGCACGTTGACGAAGCCGGGGCCGGCGACGTCGACGTCGGACACGCCGTCGACCTCGGCCAGCTCGGCCGCGATCTCGGTCGCCAGGTCGCGGGGCGAGGCGCCGACCCGCTTGGCGAACTTCATCGCCACGTTGGTGGTCCAGTCGCCGTGGTCGCGGTTGCGGGGCCGCTCGAGCACGACGTCGGCGGGCGTCACGACGACGTCGGCGGGAACGCCTCGACGCTGGAGCACCCCGTCGACGACGGCGAGCAGGGACGTGGAGAGTTCGGCGGGAGTCACGGTCGTCGATCTTACCGGCTGGGCGTGGGGCGACCGGCGGGTCGGCCCACGACAGGCAGAGCCGCGGTCGTCAGGCCCGTGAGCAGGAGGCGGCGGTCAGGCGGCGCGGGACACCTCGGCGGCCTGGGCCGCCAGCAGGGACAAGAGGAACGGCAAGTGCGTCCGGTCGGCGCCGCGGTCTTCGGGGTGCCACTGCACGCCCGTGATCGGCGCGGTCTCGTGCTCCACGGCCTCGATCCCGCCGTCGGCCGTACGGGCGACGACCCGCAGGCCCTCGCCGACACGGTCGACGGCCTGGTGGTGCGCGCTGCGGACACGGGCCGTGGTGCCGCCGAGCGCCGCCGCGACGCGGCTGTCGGGGGCGAGCTCGACGTCGTGGTCGACCATGAGGCTCTCGACCGCTCCCGAGCCCCGGTGGGCGCCGTGGGCGTCGTCGAGGTGGGGCACGAGGGTGCCGCCGAGCGCCACGTCGATCACCTGGTGCCCGCGGCAGATGCCGAGCAGGGGGGTGGACCGGACGAGCGCACGACGCACGAGGGCGATCTGGCCGGCGTCCGCCTCCTCGTCGTGACGACCCTCGCCCTCGTAGCCGCGGCGTCCGCCCCAGGTGACCGGGTCGAGGTCCTCTCCCCCCGCGATCACGATCGCGGAGGCGCCGCCGGTGACGCGGAGGAGCTCGGCGGCGCCGAGGTCGCCCGCGGCGACGCGGCGGGCGTCCCAGCCGAGCGCGGTCGCGTCCTCGACGATGCGCTCGTTCAGGGTCTGGACGTACGAGTGGTACCGCGGAGCGTGGGGCCGGTGTGCCGTCACCTCGACCACGGCCAGCATCGGGCGCGCGGCGACGACGGCAGCGGACCCGGGGCGGACGAGGGAGGAGGTCATGGCTCCATGGTCGTCGGCGGTCGCGTCCCCGGCCAGCTGTGTGTCGCGGAGTTACGGCCAGAGGGAGGCGCGGCGCCAGTCGTCGCCGACCCGGTCGTACCGCACGCGCACCTGGTCGCGGCCCGTCGTGGCCTGCCAGAACTCGACCGACACCGGCAGCACCCGGTACGCGGTCCAGTCGTCGGGCACGAGGTCGTCGTCGGCCTCCACCTGGGCGCGGGCACGGTCGAGCGCCTCGTCGGCCGCCCGCACGTCGTCGATCTCCGTGCTCTGCGGCACGGCGGCGGCGACGGCACGCGAGTCGGGGTGCCGGTGGCGGAAGTCCTGCTCCGCGACGTCGCGCGGGCCGGGGACCGCCGAGCCGGTGACGCGGACCTGCTGCCCCTGCGCCGCCCAGAAGAAGGTGAGCGCGACGCGCTCGTCCTCGGCGATCTGGCGGCCCTTGGGGCTCAGCGCCGACGACGTGAACCAGAAGGCGTCGTCGACGTCCTTGAGGAGGAGCGTGCGGGCCGTGGGGCCCGACGCCGTCGAGGCCGTCGACAGCGTGAACGCGTGCGGCTGGACGACGGCGGCGGCGACGGCGGCGTCGAGCCACTCGAGGAACAACACGACCGGGTCGGCAGGCGCGGACGAGACGTCGAGCTCGCGGACGTCGGGGCTCGGCGACGCCGCCCTCCTCACGCGGTCGCGGAAGGAGGACGAGGACGAGGAGGCGCCGGGTGCGGAGTCGGGAGGAGTCACAGGACCAGCCTGCTCCCGTCCGGTCGCCGCGTCCGTGACCACGTGCAATCGCTGCTAGCCTTGTCGACGTCCCTGGCCCCCATAGCTCAGGGGATAGAGCACTGCCCTCCGGAGGCAGGGGCGAAGGTTCGAATCCTTCTGGGGGCACGACCTCGGCCGACCGGCCGGCGACGACGAAGGCCCCGCTCGTGCGGGGCCTTCGTCGTGCTGGTGGGCGGTCGGCCCCCGGCTCCGTTGCCGGCGGTCGACCGCTCGTCGTGGCTCAGCTGTACGTCAGCGCGATGACGGCGACGTCGAGCGTGCGGTACGCGCCCTCGGCGCGCGTGGCCGATCGCACGCGGCCGCGGAGGACCTCGAAGCGGCCCTCGGTCTCGTGCACGAAGCCGATGACGCCGGCGGTGGGGGTGGACACCCGGTGGAAGCCGTCGCCCAGGGGCACGACCTCCGCTCGCGACGTCCTCTCAAGAACAGCACCCATGATGTCCTCCTCAGGTCAGCCGGCCTCGGATCGGGCCGGTCTCCGGAGAGTACCCCGCGAAGCCGCAGCGAAGCCCCGTGAACGGGGTACAGCCGGCAACGACCCCTCCTCGTCAGTCCAGGACCGCCCGCTCACCACCCGTCGGCGGAACGGGCATCGCAGGGGTACGACGTCAGGTGGGCGGCGGCTCCACGATCGGCCCGTCGCGACGGGGCCGGCGCGCGGTGGCCGTGACGCCGACGCTCGCCACGGTCACGAGGGCGAGGGCCACGAGCTCGCGCGCCCCCAGGGCCTGCCCCAGCACGACGAGGCCCGCGAGCGCGGCCGTCGCCGGGCCGAGGCTCGACAGGACTCCGAACACCCGCGTCGGCAGCCGCCGCAGGGCCACCATCTCGAGCGAGTACGGCAGGGCGCTCGTGAGCACCGCGACGACGAGGAACACGAGCAGGAGGCTCGGGTCGGCCGAGACGGCCGAGGCCGCGTCCCCGGCCCCCAGCGGCACCACGAGCACCGCGGCGACCGTCATCGCGACGGCGAGGCCGCCGAGCGAGTCGTCACCCCGGCCGAGGCTGGCGTTGGCGACGATGTAGCCGGCCCAGAAAGCGCCCGCCCCGAGTGCCAGCGCGACGCCGAGCAGAGGGGTGGCCCCGCTCGAGTCGAGGCCGAGCACGACGACCCCCGTCAGCGCGAGGACGGCCCAGGCCGCGTCGACGAACCGGCGGGTCTGCACGAGGGCGACCGTGAGCGGGCCGAGGAACTCGAGCGTGACCGCGACGCCGAGGGGCACCACGTCGATGGCCAGGTAGATCAGCAGGTTCATCCCGGCGAGGGCGACGCCGAGCAGGACGACGCCGAGCCAGGTGCGTCGCGACCAGCCGCCGACGCGCGGCCGGAACACGAGCAGCAGGACGAGGGCGCCGAAGCCCAGGCGGAGCGCCGCCGCGCCGAGCGGGCCGAGGGCGTCGAAGTGCGTGCGGGCCAGGGCGGCGCCGAACTGGACCGACACGATGGCCGCGACGGCGAGGAGCGGGGCGGGCACGCGCTCGAGGGCGGCGGGGCGGGTCACGGTCGGCAGGTCTCCGGGGTCGTCGGGGCGGGACGAGTCTAGGGCGGCAGGACCACGCGGCCCGGCCACAGTACGATCGGGGGGTGTCCGACGCCCTCACCGTGATCTCCCCCGTCGTGGAGCTCTTCGGCTGGTTCGGGTTCATCGTGGGCACGCCCTTCCTGCTCGCCGGGACCGTCATGCGCTCGCGCTCTCGTCGGTGGGAAGAGACGGTCGCCGTCGTCATCCCCGCACCGGACTGGGCGCACGCGGCCACCGCGAGGTGGATGGACTCCTCGGGCGAGCTGCACGAGACCGAGTTCGACGACCACCCCGTCGACACCCCGGTCGAGACCGAGCTGGTGGTGCACTACGACCCGTGGCGGCCGGCCCGGCCCCGGCTCGACCCGCCGCACGAGGACGGCCGCGCCCTCCGCACGGTGGGCTGGATCCTGATCGGCGTCGGCGCCCTCTGTGCCGTCGCCTCCGTCGTCCTGCTCTTCGTCGGCTGAGCTCCCGTCACGCCGAGCTCCCTCCCCGGTGGGGCACGGCTCGCGTCCGTCCACACGAGCAGCCCGCCCGGCCCCCGTCGGGGGGCCCGTGGCTAAACTCCAGTCACCGGACCGAGGGGAGAACCGTGACCGTCAGCGCGAGGGGTCGACGAGACCGACGAGGGGCGCGGGGGGCCGTCACCGGCGGCGTCGCCGCGCTGCTCGCCGTGGGGGCGATCGGCCTCGGCGCGACACCGGCCGCGGCGTCGTCGCCGGTCGACCTCGACGGCGCCTACGTGCTCGACGACGCGGGCGTCCTCTCGACGGCAGAGGTCTCGCAGGTCACCGACAGCCTCGACCAGCTCTCGGCCGATGCCGGCATCGACCTGTTCGTCGTCTACGTCGACTCCTTCGAGTCCCCCGCCGACAGCGCGGCCTGGGGCATCGCCACGGCCGAGCGCAACCAGCTCGGCACGGACGACGTCCTCCTCAGCGTCGCGGTCGACGACCGGGTCTACGACCTCTCCGTCTCCTCGAGCTCGACGATCACCGCCGGACAGCAGGAGTCCCTCCAGTCGGACGTCCTCGAGCCCGAGCTGCGCGACTCGGACTGGGCCGGGGCCGCCGTGGCCCTCGCGGACGGCATCCGGCAGGACGCCGCCGGGCCCGACCTCTCCTGGCTGCTCTGGGCGTTCGTCGGGCTCGTCGTCCTCGCCGCGATCGGCGCAGTCGTCTTCGCCGTCGTCCGCGGCCGCGCCCGCCGACGCGCCTTCCGCTCCGCGGAGGAGGTGCAGGCCCAGCTGGATCGCCGTGCAGCCGCCCTGCTCGTCGCCCTCGACGACGAACTGACCGCCGGCGCCCAGGAGGTCGGCTTCGCCGCGGCCCAGTTCGGCGACGATGCCGTCGCCCCGTTCGCCGCGGCGCTGACCGCGGCGAGAGAGCAGGCACGGGAGGCCTTCGAGCTGCAGCAGCGGCTGGACGACTCCGTGCCCGACTCGCCCGAGCAGCGTCGCGAGTGGACCGAGCGCATCGTGCAGCTCTGCGACGAGGCCGGACGCTCGCTCGACGAGCAGTCGGCGGCCTTCGACGCCCTCCGCGCCGACGAGGAGCGCGCTCCCCGCGAGGCCGCCGCGCTGCCCGGCGAGGTCGCCGGTCGACGCGAGGCGGTGCACCGTGCCCGATCGCTCCTGACGCAGCTCCGGCAGACGTACTCGGCCAGGGCCGTGGCCACGGTCGCCGACGCCCCGGACCAGGCCGACCGCCTCCTCGACTTCGCGGACGAGTCCGCTGCCGGGGCGACCGCGGCGATCGGTCGAGGTGACACCGGCGAGGCCGTGGGGTCCGTGCGTGCGGCACGACAGTCGCTCGGCCAGGTCGACCAGCTCGTCGGCTCCGTCGACAAGGCGGCGGAGGCCCTGCGCACCGCGGGCACGACGATCGCCGCGCTCTCGGCCGACCTCCGGCGCGACGTCGCCGCGGCCGAGTCGCTCCCCGACGACCGCGTGCCCGAGGGCGTCGACGTCGCCGGCGCCGTCGCCGCAGCCCGCGCCGCCGTCGCCCTGGGCGAGACGCAGACCGACGACCCCCTCGCCGTGCTGGCCGGCCTCGACACCGCGAACGTCCGCATCGACGCCGCCCTCGTCGCCCTCCGGGACGCCGTCGAGAAGGACCGCCGGGCCCAGGCCGCACTCGACCAGGCGCTCCTCACCGCCCGGAGCCAGATCAGCGCCGCCCGCGACTTCATCGAGACCCGACGCGGCGCGGTCGGCCCGCAGCCGCGCACACGCCTCTCCGAGGCCGAGCGGCACCTCGCGACGTCCGTCTCGCTCGCGACCTCAGACCGCGATCGAGCCCTCGGCGAGGCGCACCTCGCGGTGCAGCTCGCGGGCACGGCCTCGTCGGAGGCACAGGCCGAGGTGTCGTCGTACCAGCAGGGCGTGCCGTTCGGCGGTGGAGGACGAGGCGGCGGGGCCGACCTGAGCGGCATCGTCACCGGGATCGTCCTCGGCGGGCTGCTCGGCGGCGGAGGCGGCGGGCGGGGCGGCTTCGGC
>NZ_CAUPYL010000055.1:0-13640 GCF_963515265.1 uncultured Frigoribacterium sp. | reverse complement strand
CCGCCAGCGGGCCCGGGCGGAGCCTCAGCCCCGGCGCGCGAAGCGCAGGGTGACGATCTCGAACGGGCGAAGCGTCAGCTCGAGGGGCTCCCCTGCGGTCCACCGCGCGGCGCCGGGGACGTCGGCTCCGTCGACGCCCAGCTCGCGCTCGTGCAGGTCCGTCCGCCAGGCCCCGCCGAGCGCCGCCGACGCGTCGACCCCGATCGTCGACGCGGCCCTCGATCCCCTGGCCTCGTAGAGCCGGACGACGAGGTCGCCCGAACGGTCCTCCGCGAGCTTGACCGCCTCCACGACCACCGCCGGCGACGACGACGTGACCAGCGGCGCGACCGGCCCGCCGGAGCCGGACACGGTACGCAGCGGCAGGTTCAGCCGGTAGCCGGCCGACAGCGCGTCGACCACGTCGGGCGCGACGCGCACGGTCGACCGCAGCACGTGGCGGCCCTGGTCGGCGTGCGGGTCGGGGAACACCGGCGCCCTCAGCAGCGACTGCCGCACGAGCGTGGTGGTGCCGCCGTCGTCCCGGGTCGAGCGCGTGATGTCGTGTCCGTACGTCGAGTCGTTCGCGACGGCCACCCCGAAGCCGGGCTCGGCCACGTGCACCCACCGGTGGGCGACCGTCTCGAAGCGGGCGAAGTCCCATGAGGTGTTGGAGTGCGTGGGGCGCTGAACGTGCCCGAACTGGACCTCGGACGCCGCGCGGTCGGCGTGCACGTCGAGCGGGAAGGCCAGCTTCAGCAGCTTCTGCCTCTCGTGCCAGTCGACCTCGGTCACCAGCTGCAGTTCCGCCTCGCCCTCCTCGAGGGCCCAGCGCTGCACGATCGTCGACGTGCCGGTGGTCCGCGTCACCACGAGCGACACCCCGTCGACCTCGACCGACACGGCGTCGACGAGGTCGGTGCGGGCGTTGACGTAGACGGCGTCGATGTCCCACGCGTCCCACTGGTTCGGGGTGTCCCGGAAGATCTGCAGCAGCCCGAGCCTCGCGCCGGGAGCGACGAGGTCACGCCCGGACGTCGAGTCGACGAGCGACGAGACGAGCCCGTCGGAGTCGAAGACGGCCCTGACGAGCCCGTTCGAGAGCACCCAGCCGTCGCCGTCCGCGTCGAGCACCACGCCGGTCGCCGTCGAGCCGGCCGCGGCGACGGCGGCGGCGCCGCTGCTGTCGACGACCGCCGCGGACGACGCGGCCACCCCGCGGTGCGGGACCGGGCCCGCGTTGAAGGCGACGGCCACGTCGCCTTGCCCGGCCAGCACCTCCTGCGCCCTGGCCGTCAACGCACCGAGCTGCTCGGCGACCCGGGCGTAGTTCCGCTCGGCGTCCTGGTGCACCCAGGCGATGGACGAGCCGGGGAGGATGTCGTGGAACTGCAGCAGCAGGACGGTCTGCCAGAGCTCGTCGAGCTCGTCGTACGGGTAGTCGAGCAGGCCCCGGACGGCCGCGGTGGCGCACCACAGCTCGGCCTCGCGCAGCAGGTGCTCGCTGCGGCGGTTGCCCTGCTTCGTGCGCGCCTGCGAGGTGTACGTGCCCCGGTGGAACTCGAGGTACATCTCGCCCGACCAGACCGCCGGGTCGGGCATCTCGTCACGGGCCTGCGCGAAGAAGGAGGCGGGGGTGCCGACGGTCACGCGCGGCGAGCCCTCGAGATCGGCGGCCCGTCTCGCGGCTGCCATCATCTCTCGGGTCGGCCCGCCGCCGCCGTCGCCCCAGCCGAACGGCACGATCGAGACGTTGGAGACGCCCTTCTCGCTGTACTCGCGCTCGGCGTGTGCCAGCTCGACCGCCGAGAGGTCGGAGTTGTAGGTGTCGACCGGCGGGAAGTGCGTGAAGACCCGGCTCCCGTCGATGCCCTCCCACAGGAACGTGTGGTGCGGCATCCGGTTGGTCTCGTTCCACGACTCCTTCTGCGTGAAGAACGAGTGGGCACCGGCCGCGCGGGCGATCTGCGGCATGGCGCCCGTGTAGCCGAACGAGTCGGGCAGCCAGACCTCGTCGCACTCGATCCCGAACTCGCGCCGGAAGAAGGCGTGCCCGGCCACGAACTGACGGGCCAGCGCCTCGCCTCCCGGCATGTTCGTGTCGGACTCGACCCACATCCCGCCGACCGGCACGAACCGGCCCTCGGCGATCTTCTCCTTCATGCGGGCGAAGAGGTCGGGGTAGCGATCCTTCACCCACGCGTACTGCTGGGCGCTCGAGGCGGCGAAGACGAAGTCCGGGTCCTCGTCCATCAGGGCGACGACGTTCGAGAAGGTGCGCGCCACCTTGCGCTGCGTCTCGCGGACGGGCCAGAGCCAGGCCGAGTCGATGTGCGCGTGGCCGGTCGCGACGACGCGGTGGGCGCTGGCGGCGGCGGGCGACGCGAGCACGCCCGCGAGCGCCTCGCGCCCGAGGACCGCGGACCCGGCGACGTCGTCGTGGTCGACGACCTCGCACGCCCGCTCGAGCGCGCGCAGGATCTCGTGTCGCCGTGGAGTGCCGGGGTCGAGGGTCCGCATCAGGCCGAGCAGCGTCCAGATGTCGCGGTCGAGCTCCCACACCACGGTGTCCCTCTCGGCGAGGTCGAGTGTCCGGAGCGTGTAGATCGGTGCCGTCCCGGCGGTCGCCTTGTCGCCCATGGGCGTCTCGAGGTAGAAGAAGTTGCCGCCGACGTCGGGGTTCGACGCCGCCTCCACGAAGAACTCGATCGGCGCCCCCGGCGAGGCCGAGCCGCCCACCAGCGCCAGCGGCACGTAGCCGTTGTACGGCTCGATGGCCTTCACGAGCGTCCCGTCGCGACGCCAGACGAGCCCCTCGGCCTGGAAGCCGGGCTGACGTGTGCTGAAGCCCAGGTCGACGACGGCCTCGAGCGCCGTGGCCGGGTCGGCGCCCCAGCCCTCGGGCACGACGCCCGTCACCCGGAACCAGGTGGTGCCCCACGGCCGGCTCCACGGCGTGCCGGGGACGAAGGGCACGTACTGCTGACGGACGGCCTCGGCGAAGGGCACGGGCTCGTCCGGCACCTCCCACGCCTCGACGGTGAGCGGCGCGGCGCGTCGGTAGATGTTCGGCGTGATCCGGTCGAGGACGAAGCGGTCGATGCGGGCCTCGACGAGGGCGGTGTTGTCGTGCATGGGGAGAGTCTCCTTGTCGGCGCGCACGAGCGCGCGGAGGTTCGGTGATCCGGTGGGACGAGGGCAGGTCAGGGGCGGTCGTGGAGGAGCGACATCACCCCTTGACCCCGCCGGCGAGGGCGTTCGATCCGCCGAGGGTGCGCGACACCAGCACGTAGAGGGCGATGACCGGCACCGAGTACACGATCGAGAACGCCGCGAGCTGGCCGTAGGCGACCGAGCCGTACTGTCCGAAGAAGTTGAAGATGCTGACGGCGGCGGGCTGCTTGTCGGGGCTCAGCAGCAGGATGAAGGGGACGAAGAAGTTGCCCCACGCCTGGATGAACACGAAGATGAAGACGACCGCGATGCCGGGCCGCATGAGCGGCACGACGACGCGCGTCAGCGTCGAGAACATCGACGCGCCGTCCGTCCAGGCCGCCTCCTCGAGCGAGATGGGCACCGAGTCCATGAAGTTCTTCGACATCCAGATCGCCATGGGCAGGCTGGAGGCCGCCAGGAAGAACACGGTGCCGCCGATCGAGTCGATCAGGTCGAGCGAGACGAACAGGCTGTAGACCGGCACCATCATGGCGGTGATCGGCAGGCACGTCCCGAAGAGGATGCCGTAGAGGAACGGCTTGTTGATCCGCATCCGGTACCGCGACAACGGGTACGCGGCGAGGATCGCCACGACGACGGTGATCAACGCGCAGCCCCCGGACAGGACGAGGCTGTTCGCGAGCGGGATGAACGAGATCTCGGGCGTGAGCACCTGCCGGAAGTTGTCGAGCGTGAACTCGTCGGGCACCGCTGCCGAGAGGGACGCGTCCGTGTCGACGGAGGCGAGCACGAGCCAGACGAGCGGCACCGCGAAGCAGAGCCCCACGACGACCAGGACGAGGTTCGAGACCAGCGCGAGCCGCCGGCCGCTGGGCGAGGTCATGGCCACGGTCAGTCCACCTCCGGCTTGAGCGCCCTGATGTAGATGATCGAGAAGACCGCCCCGACGAGCAGCATGATGGTCGCGATCGCGGTGCCGAATCCGAGCTGCGAGAAGCGGAAGGCCTCCTGGTAGGCGAGGATCGGCAGCGTCGAGCTGTCGGTGCCCGGGCCGCCGCCGGTCATGACGAAGATCAGGGTGAAGACCGAGAGCGTCTGCAGGGTCGTGAGCATGAGGTTCGTCGAGATGCTGCGACGGATGGCCGGCAGCGTGATGTAGACCAGGCGCTTGAGGCCGCCTGCGCCGTCCATCTCGGCCGCCTCCGTGATCTCGGGCGGCACCTCCTGGATGGCCGCCGAGTAGACCAGCATCGAGAAGGCGGCGCCGCGCCAGATGTTGGCGATGATGATCGAGATCAGCGGGAACGTGTAGAGCCAGTTGGCCCCCGTGATCCCCAGCCCGGCCAGGATCGTGTTGAGCGTGCCGCCGTCGTTGAAGAACGCGTACGCGACGAACGCGGCGACGATCTCCGGCAGCACCCAGGCGGCGATCACGAAGGTGCCGACGACGGCGCGGACGCCCTTGTTCGCCGAGCGCATCAGGAGGGCGACGCCGAGTCCGACGACGTTCTGCCCGACCACGGCGGAGAAGAACACGAACGCGAGCGTGAGCAGCACCGACTTGGGGAAGTCGGGGTCGGCGAACAGCTCGCGGTAGTTCGCGAAGCCGACGAACTCCGAGCCGCCGGCGGCGTAGCCGGTCAGGGAGGCGTTGGTGAACGACCCGTAGAACGACGAGATGACCGGGCCGAGCAGGAAGATCGCGAGCAGCACGATCGCGGGCACCAGCGGGACGGTGCGTCCGGCGGTGCGCAGGGCACGGGCCCGGGAGGCGCCCGCCCGGCGACCGGACGGCTCACCTCCCGGCCCCGCGCCGAGGCCGCCCGGCCGGTCGCCGTCGCGACCGACCGGGGCAGGAGCGAGGGTCGTCATCGTCAGTCGGCCTCGACCGTCGCGTCCTCGCCGACGATGCCGACCAGGGCCTCGTCGTACGCGGCCGCCGCCTCCTCCGGGCTCTGCTGGCCGGTCATCACCGCCTCCATCGCGATGGTGATCTCGCTCGAGATGCGGTTGTAGTCGGTGGTGGCGGGGCGGAAGTGCGTCACGGGGACGATCGACGAGAAGAACTCGAACGAGGGGTTCGCGGCGACGTACTCCGGGTCCTCGGCGACGTCGCTCCGCACGGCGATCTGGCTCGCGGCGATGTCGTAGGACTGCGAGCCCTCCTTGCTCAGCGACTGCTCGATGAACTCGAACGCCTTGTCGGGGTTCGCGCTGTTCGCGCCGACCGCGAGGGTCCAGCCGCCCGACATGCTGACCGCGCCGGGAGCCTGCCCGTCCTGGGTGGGCATGGGCGCCTGGCCGAGCACCTCGCTCCACTCCGGCCACGGGTTCGTGCCCGTCTCGAGCCAGGTGCCGCTCAGCCACGACCCGTCGAGGGCGATGCCGACCTTCGACTGCGGGAGCCACTCGCCGCCGACGATCGTGGCGATGTTGGTGTCGAGCGCCTGCTCGGGGGTCGGGCCGACCCCGCCCTGGTAGACGTCCTCGATGAAGCCGAGGGAGTCGACGAAGCCCTGCGACCCGGTGACCCACTTGCCCTCGTCGTCGTCGAAGAGGGTGCCGCCCTCGGTGCCGTAGAGCAGCATCTCGAAGCCCTGCATCGTGGCGCCCTCGCCCTGCGGCTTGCCGGAGTAGATGTTGAAGGGCACGACGTCCGGGGAGGCCTGCTTCAGCGTCGCGGCCGCGTCGAGGACGTCGTCCCAGGTGGCGGGCTCCCACGGCACGGGCAGGCCGGCTGCGGCGAAGAGCTCCTTGTTGTACCAGAGCGCCCGCGTGTCGGTGCCCATCGGGACTCCGTAGAGCTTGCCGTCCTCGCCGACCCCCGCCTCCTTGGCGTTGTCGTAGAACATGTCCCAGTCGTCCCAGGCCTCGGCGTACTCGTCCAGGGGCAGGAGGAACCCGGCCGCGGCGTCGCTCTTCAGCTTCGCCGTGTCCTCGTACTGCACGTCGGGGGCGGTGGAGGGAGAGCGGTTCATCAGGGCGAGCTTCGTGAAGTAGTCGTCGTTCTGGCCGGCGATGGGGACGAGCTCGACGGTCATGTCCGGGTTCGCCGCCTCGAACTCCGCGGCGACGGCCTTCATGTGGTCATCCATCTGGGTGAAGGTGCCGAACTTCTGGTACGCCACCTTGAGCGTGTCCTCGTCGCCTCCGCCGCTGCCCCCGGCACAGCCGGCGGCCAGCAGGACGGTGGTGGTCGCTGCGGCGGCGACCGCCAGCACGCGACGTCGTCGGGTGTTCGTCGTTCGAGTCATGGTGCTCCCTTGCTCCATCGCTCGACCGGCGTCGTCGCCGGTCCGTGGGAGTTACTACACCGTATGGAGTTATTGCTTGTCAAGACGTCGTGACCGAGCTGTGACCCTCGACCGAGGGCCCCGGTCCGCCGCGCCCGACGCCCGCCCCTAGGCGGAGATGAGCAGCGCCGACGGCCTGGGCGAGAAGGCGTGGTCGAGCACGAGGCAGGCGGCCCCCACCGCCGCGACGTCCGTGCCGATGGCCGACTGCTCGAGGGCGATCGGGTGCTTGGCGATGAGCGCGGCCGACGACCGCACGGACTCCGGCAGCACCTGGAGCACCCAGGGGGCGACGACGTGCCAGAACGGCCCGCCGAAGACGACCTCGGCGAGGTCGAGCAGGTTGAGCACGACCACGACGGCCCGGGCGAGGTGCCGCGCAGCCTCGTGCAGGATCTCGAGGGCCCCCTCGTCGCCGTCCGCGGCCTTGCCCGCCAACGCGACCAGCGCCTCCTCGATGCGGTGCAGGTCGTCGGGGTCGCCCTCCGAGCGGGCGGCGTCGAGCACGTCGACCCGCAGGTCGTCCGCCGTGAGCACGCCGGCCTCGACCGCCTGGCGCACGAGCGCGTGGGGAGTGATCAGCTCGCCCACGCAGCCGATCCGACCGCAGGTGCAGCGCCGACCCGAGGAGGCGACGGTCACGTGTCCGGAGTCGCCCGCGTTCGAGCTCGACCCCCGCACGACGTCGCGGCCGATGACGAGGCCGGTGCCGAAGCCCGTGCCGTAGTAGACGAAGGCGAAGTCGCGCCGGGAGGCGCCGTCGCTGAACCAGAGCTCGGCGACGGCAGCCGCGGCGACGTCCTTCTCGAGCAGCACGGGCAGCCCCGTCGCCTCGGCGATGGCCCGGCGCAGGGGCACGTGCCGCCACCGCGGCAGCATCGGCGGGTCGAGGACGACGCCGTCCTCGACGTCGATCGGCCCCGGCGCCGCGATGCCGATCCCGAGGAGGCGCGCGCGGTCCACGCCGGAGTCCGCCACGAGCCCGTCCACCGTCCGGGCGATCAACCCGACGACCTCGTCGGGCCGCGACGCGGACGGGGTGGGGGTCTGTGCGTGCGCCACCACGGTGCCGTGCAGGTCGAGCAGCACGTAGGTCACGACCGCGGGGTCGACGTGGACCCCGAGAGCGAAGCTGCCTCCCGGCTCGAGCTGCAACATGGTGCGCGGCTTGCCCGGGCCGCTGATGACGGTGCCGCTCTCGCGGATCAGGCCGGCGTCCAGCAGCCGTCGCGACACGTTCGTCACCGCCTGAGGGCTGAGGCCGGTGCGCTCGGCGATCTCGGTCCGGCTGAGCCCGGCCGACTCACGCCGCACCGCGTCGAGCACGACCGAGCGGTTGTAGCCGCCGACGGCCGGGAGGTTGGTGCCGCGCCTCACGGCTTCGCCGGGCCACGGTCGGTCTGCATGCCCCGATCCTCCCACCCTCGACGGTGGTGCCCGGCCGGGTGCCCCGTTACCCTGAGGCCATGTCGGACCTGCGCCTCGAGACCCTGTCCGCCGCCACCGTCGTGGCGGCCAACAACCTGACGCTGAAGCCGGGCCAGGAGCAGTACGTGGCCCCGGTCTCGCACTCGATCGCCGAGGCGTACGTGAACCCGACCACGGCGTGGCCCCGCGTCGTGCTCGACGGCGACGAGGTCGTCGGCTTCATCATGGGCAACTTCGACGCGGACGCCGACGACGAGTCCCTGCGCAGCTGCATCTGGCGGGTCAACGTCTCGGCCGAGCACCAGGGCCGCGGCGTCGGTCGCTTCGCGATCCACGCCCTCGCAGGCGAGGCGCGCAGCCGCGGCTTCGACACGCTCACCGTCATCTACGAGCCGGGCGACGACGGTCCGGAGCGCTTCTTCGCCCACATCGGCTTCGAGGTCGTCGGCGAGACGCCGTACGGCGAGCACCTCGCGGCGCTCACCATCAGCCCGACGCCGCAGGGCGAGTGACCCCGGGGGCAGCTGCGCCCGACGACGGCCCTCCCGACGACGCCTCGCCGGGCGACGACTTCGTCTCGCGCGTCGTCTCGGTCGTCGAGTCCGTGCCGGAGGGGCGGGTCATGTCGTACGGCTCGGTGGCGGCGGCCGTCGGCTCGCGCTCGTCGCGCGGCGTCGGCAAGGTGATGGCGCACGCGGGCTCCGACCTGCCGTGGTGGCGCATCGTGAAGGCATCCGGGCACGCCCCCGAGGGTCACGGCCAGCGCGCGCTCGAGCACTGGCGCGCCGAGGGGACGCCCCTGTCGTGGTCGCGGACAGGCACGGTCCGTGTCGACCTCGAGCGCGCCTCCTGGTGGCCCGACGTCAGCCTGTCGGACGAGCCGGTCGACCCGTTCGGCTGACGCGCCCGCGGCTGCCAGGCGCTTCGATCGGAGCATGCCCTCGCTCCCCCGTCTCGCCGCCGCCGTCGCCGTCGCCGCCGTCGTCTGCGTCACCGCCTCCTCCTGCTCGGCCGTGGGCCTCGGCTCCGACGAGAAGACGTGGGAGTTCGACCGCTACGGCGACGCGCCGAAGGCGGGCACGCGCTCGTTCGTGCTGGACGCCTGGGTGCCGAGCGATGCGGTCGACATCCGTGCGGTGGCGCGTCGCGAGGCACCGCAGGAGGCGGTCCTCACGTTCCACAGCGCCGCCTCCCCCGCCGACGCCGCGGGCTGCGCCGCCGTCGAGCCGGTCACCGCCGCCCCGCCGCTGTCTCCGGCGTGGCTGCCCGACCCCACGCCGACGGCCGGCTGGAGCTGCGGCGACTGGACCGTCGTCGCTGACGACGGCACGGTCTGGGCCTGGCGGGGCTGACGCCCGCCGCGCACCAAGGACGGTCTACACGAGCGAGTCGCGCCAGGCCGCGTGCAGCTGCGCGAACCGCCCGGTGCCGGCGATGAGGTCGGCGGGCGTGCCGTCCTCGACGACGCGACCGTGCTCCATGACGAGCACCCGGTCGGCGATCGCCACCGTCGACAGCCGGTGCGCGATGATCACGGCCGTTCGGTCGGCGAGCAGGGTCTGCAGCGCCTCCTGCACCATGCGCTCGGACGGGATGTCGAGCGACGCGGTCGCCTCGTCGAGGATGAGCACCGCCGCGTCGGCGATGAACGCCCGCGCGAACGACAGCAGCTGACGCTGCCCGGCCGAGACCCGCCCGCCGCGCTTGTTCACGTCGGTGTCGTACCCGTCGGGCAGCGCCACGATGAACTCGTGAGCGCCGACCGCGCGGGCGGCGCGCTCGATCTCGTCTCGCGTCGCGTCGGGCTTGCCGAGCGAGATGTTGTCCGCCACCGAGCCCGAGAACAGGTACGCCTCCTGCGTGACCATGACGATGGCCCGCCGCAGGTCCTTCGGGTGCAGGTCGCGCAGGTCGACGCCGTCGAGCGTGACGCGGCCGCGGGTCGGGTCGTAGAACCGCGACATGAGCTTGGCCAGCGTCGACTTGCCGGCGCCGGTCGAACCGACGAGCGCGATGGTCTGCCCTGCGGGCACGTCGAGGTCGAACTCGGGCAGCACGACCGTGTCGGCCGAGTAGGCGAACTCGACGTCGTCGAAGACGACGGCGCCCTTCGCGTGCCGCAGGTCGACGGGCGACTCGGGGTCGGGCACGCTCGGCTCCTCCTCGAGGACGCCCGAGATCTTCTCGAGCGCCGCCGAGGCCGACTGGTAGCCGTTGTAGAACATGGCCATCTCTTCTGCGGGGTCGAAGAAGCGCTTCGCGTACAGCGCCGCCGCGAGCAGGGCGCCGATCTCGAGCGAGCCGTCGATCACGCGGAACCCGCCGAAGAGCACGACGGCCGCGAGGGTGGCGTTGCCGATCAGCACCAGGCCGGGGTCGAAGGTGCCGAACAGCGTGAACACCTTCGAGTTGGCCTGGCGGTACTCCTCGACGTAGCCCGCGTACTCCTTCTCGTTGCGCGCCTCCTTGCGGAACGCCTGCACCGCCCGCATGCCCGTCATCGTCTCGACGAAGTGCACGATCACCCGGGCGCTGGCGACGCGCGTGGCGCGGAACAGCTTCTGCGAGCGCACCTGGAACCACCGCGTCAGCGCGATCAGCGGGATGAGCGCGACGGCGAGCACGAGCCCGCTCGGCGCGTCGAGGCTGACGAGCGCGATCGCGGTGAACCCCATGTAGAGCAGGCCCGAGACGAGCTGGTTGATGCCCGAGTCGAGCAGTTCGCGGATCGAGTCGAGGTCGCTCGTCTGGCGCGAGATGATGCGCCCCGACGTGTACGTCTCGTGGAACTCGAGGCTGAGCCGCTGCGTGTGCAGGAACAGCCGCTTGCGCAGGTCGAACAGGATCGCCTGGCTGATCCGCGCCGACAGCACCGTGTACTGCGCCATCAGCACGGCGCCGAGCACGCCGGTCACCAGGTAGACGACGACCACGAGGATCGCCGGCGCCCAGTCCTGTCGGTCCATCAGCGCCGGCAGGGCGGTGTCGATCCCGAACGCGATCAGCGCGGGGCCGGCCACCTGGGAGGCGGTGCTGACGATGACGACGACCGCCATCAGCGCCAGCCGCCAGCGCAGCGGACGGATCAGCGAGCCGAGGAGGCGCAGCGACCGTCGACGGAGCCGCTTGCTCTCGGCCTTGGTGAAGTCGTCGCGCTCCTCGCCCCGGACGCCCTGGGTCGTCGAGCCCTGCTCGGCCCGCTTCTCGGCCGGGGTGCGGCCGTCGAGGGCCTCGTGGGCGGGGCCGCCCCCGGTGCCGTCGACCATGCCGTCGTCGCGGACCGCGCCGTCGGGCGCGTCATCGGTGCGGCGCGTGGCCTGGTCGTGCGTCGTCTGCTCGGTCATGCCAGCACCTCCTCTCGGGCGGGCGTGGTGTCGTCGTCGAGGGACGAGATCACCCAGCGGTAGTGCTCGTTCGTGGCGAGCAGGTCGGAGTGGGTGCCGACCGCGGTGACCCTGCCGTTCTCGAGCAGGGCGACGCGGTCGGCGAGGGTGACCGTCGACGGACGGTGCGCGACGATCAACGAGGTCGTCGACGCGAGCACCCGGCGGAGGCCGGCCTCGACCCGGGCCTCGGTGTCGACGTCGAGCGCCGACAGCGGGTCGTCGAGCACGAGGATCGCGGGACGCGCCGCGACGGCGCGCGCCAGGGCGAGCCGCTGGCGCTGCCCGCCCGAGAGGCTCAGCCCCTCTTCGCCGACACGGGTGTCGACGCCGTCGGGCAGGCGGTCGACGAAGTCGGCCTGGGCGATGTCGAGGGCCTCTCGCATGACGCGGTCGGCCTCGGCAGGGTCGTCGGCGAGGTCGGGGCGGCCGAGCAGCACGTTGTCGCGGACGGAGGCGCTGAACAGCGTCGCGTCCTCGAAGGCCATGCCGACCAGGCGGCGCAGCTCTTGCCGCGAGAGGTCGCGCACGTCGACGCCGTCGATCCGGACGCTGCCGCCCGTGACGTCGTAGAGCCGCGAGACGAGCGCGAGCAACGTCGTCTTGCCCGAGCCGGTGAGCCCCACGAGGGCCATGGTCTCGCCCGGCTCGACGACGAGGTCGACGCCGTTGACGAGGTCCGGGTACTGGGCCGGGCTGTCCTGGTAGCGGAAGTGCGCGTCGGCGAACTCGAGCCGCCCCTCCGGCGTCTCGATCGTGACCGGTCGCTCGGGGTCGGTGATCGCGTTCTCGCTGTCGAGCACCTCGAAGAAACGGTCGGCGGCCGTGCGGGTGTCGAAGGTCATCGAGAGCAGGAACCCGATCGACTCGACCGGCCACCGCAGCACGGTGGCCGTCGCGAAGAACGCGAACAGCTGCCCGACGGTCAGCTGACCGTCGGCGGCCAGCCAGATGCCGCCGAGCAGGCAGAGGGCGAAGGCGACGTCGGGCACGAGCAGCAGCCACAACCACAGGCGGCTGATCGCCTGGGCCTTCTCGATCTCGGTGCCGCGCAGGTCGTCGGCCTGCTTGGCGAACTCGTCGAGCGAGTGCTTGCCGCGGCCGAAGGCCTTGAGCACCCGGATGCCGTGCACGCTCTGCTCGACGCTGGTCGCGAGGTCGCCGACCTGGTCCTGGCTGCGCCGCGCGACGATCGAGTAGCGCTTCTCGAACGCGAAGCTGACGAAGAACACCGGCATCGACGCGACCATGAACAGGAGCGCGAGCGCCCAGCTGTAGAAGAAGAGCACCGCGAAGCCGACGACGATCGTCAGGACGTTGACGACGAGCAGCACGACTCCGAACGCGAGCCAACGCCGGATCAGCGAGAGGTCGCTGACCGACCGGCTGAGCAGCTGGCCGCTCTGCCACCGGTCGTGGAACGCCACCGGCAGGTCCTGCAGCTTCGCGTAGAGCGAGTTGCGCATCGACGCCTCGACGTGGGTGCTGGGCGTGAGCACGAGGCGTCGACGGAGGCCGATCATGACGGCCTCGACGATGCCGAGCCCGAGGACGACGGCGAAGGCGGGCCAGACCTGGGCACGGTCGCCGCTCGACAGCGGACCGTCGACCAGCAGCTGGAGCACGGCGGGGATGAGCAGGGCGACGACGGCGGCGGCGAGCGCGGCGACGGCGCCGAGCACGATGCGCGGGATGGCCGGCTTCGCGTAGGGGTAGAGCCGCATCAGCGCACGGAGCGTCGACGGGCGACGCTGCGGCGCGGACGGGGGCGGAGGGGACTTCGGGGACATGGCTGATCCAAGTGTCGTGATCTGGAGCGTCGGTGCCGTCACGGCGGCGACCGACTGGGGAGGGAGTCGCGGCCCGGTGCCCTGGGGAGGGCACGGCGGCGACCCTGATACGGAGCGCACGAGGCGCTCGGGTGGAGGAGGTGCGGTGCCGGCGGCGAGCCCGGCGTGCGTCCCGGTCGGCCTAGCCGACGAGGGTCCGGGCTGCCCGGCGGGCGGCGACGGAGGAGCGGGAGGCAGGCACGAGGGCACCGGCGGGGGCCGAGGCCACCGTGGTCAGCGTCGAGTTCATCGTGTCCTCCTGTGCAGGTCGTCGTTCGTCCGTCATGTCAGTCGCGAGCGACCGGCTGTGAGCAGCTTTTCAGGATATGTGTGCTGGCGCCTCCCCCGCAAGGGCGAGCGAGGAGAAGATGCGCGACAGGTGTCTCGGCGGCCGCCCGCGCGCGGGCGGAGGGAGCGGCGCGTGCGTGCCACCACGGCCGGCGGACGCCGGACGCCGGACGCCCCCGCCCCCCGGGGCGGGGCGGCCGGCGCCGCGGGGGCGCCCGCGCAGTGGGAGAAGTTCCCCGCCCCCGGGGACTTCAAGGTGGCGC
>NZ_CAUPYL010000054.1:0-13659 GCF_963515265.1 uncultured Frigoribacterium sp. | reverse complement strand
GCCAGCACCCACGCGCACCGGTCGACGAGCGGGCAGTCGTCGCAGCGCGGCGACCGTGCCGTGCAGACGAGCGCGCCGAGCTCCATCACGGCGGCGCTGGCGACCCGGGCCTCGGCGACGTCGGTCGGGAGCTGCGACTCCATCGCCGGCAGGTCGCGGCGCGCGTTCGGCGCCCAGGGCTCGGCCAGGCCCTCGACCGCGCGAGCGAGCACCCGGCGGACGTTCGTGTCGACGACCGGGTGGCGGTGCCCGTAGGCGAAGACCGCGACCGCGCGTGCCGTGTAGTCGCCGACACCCGGCAGGGCGAGCAGCTCGGGCACGGTCTCGGGCACGACGCCGCCGTGCCGCTCGGTGATGACGACGGAGGCGGCGTGCAGGGCGAGCGCGCGGCGAGGGTACCCGAGGCGGTCCCACGCGCGCACCGCCTCCGAGGCGGGGGAGGCGGCGAGGTCCGACGGCGTCGGCCAGCGCTCCAGCCACTGCTCCAGCCGGGGGACGACCCGCACGACAGGTGTCTGCTGCAGCATGACCTCGCTGACGAGGGTGCCCCAGGCGGTGAAGCCGGGCCGACGCCAGGGCAGATCGCGCCCGTGCTCGCGGAACCACGACGAGACGGCGGGGGCGATGGTCACCGGACGATCCTACGGGCGCTCGGACCGCTGTCGGCGGCCCGGCCTAGGGTGACCGCATGACGACTCGTTGGGCCCCCGCCAAGAAGGACACGCTGCGCGCTCTCGCGACCGAGATCCTGCACAACTACTCGAGGGGCCGGGCGTTCGTCGCCGTCGACGGCCCCGCGGGTGCCGGTCAGTCGGCGTTCGCCGACGACCTCGCGGCCGCTCTCGTCGAGGCGGGCCACGCGGCCTTCCGGGCGTCGGTCGCCGACTTCGGCAGGCCCCGGCGCGACGGAGGCGCGGTCGCGGACGGCGAGCCCGCCCCGGTCGACGGGGCGCTCCTGCGCCGTGTCCTCGTGGAGCCGTTCCGGCTGGGCGGCAGCACCGCGTGGGTCCCCGCCGCGTTCGACAGCGCCTCGCAGCGCGAGGTCGAGCCGCGCTGGGTGACGGGTCCCGACGACGCCCTCCTCGTCGTCGACGGCGAGGCCCTCGGGCGCCCCGAGCTCGCCGGGCTCTGGAACTACACGGTCTGGGTCACCCCGGGCGGCGGCCGCGGCGGCCTGCGGGCCGTCGCCACGGCGGTCGTCGACGTCGCCGACCCCGAGCACCCGCGCCGCGTGTTCGACGACGCGTGCTGAGCGTCGGCCCGGGCACGGTGCGGTAGCGTCGTCGCGTGAACAGCGGCATCCTCCTCGTCGACAAGCCGCAGGGCATCACCAGCCACGACGTGGTCGCCCGCGTCCGCAGGGCCGCCGGCACCCGCAAGGTCGGCCACGCGGGCACGCTCGATCCCCTCGCCACCGGCCTCCTCGTCCTCGGCCTCAACTCGTCGACCAGGCTCCTCACGTTCCTCGTCGGGCTGGACAAGACGTACGAGGCGACCATCCGGCTGGGCGTCTCCACCGCCTCCGACGACTCCGAGGGCGAGATCACGGCCACCGCCGACGCGTCGGGCGTGTCCGACGCCGCGGTGGACGCCGGCGTCGCCGACCTCACCGGGCCCATCAGCCAGGTGCCGACCACGGTCAGCGCCATCAAGGTGGGCGGTCGACGTGCCTACGACCTGGCCCGTGAGGGCGTCGAGGTCGAGCTGAAGGCGCGTGACGTGGTCGTCTCCGAGTTCGTCGTGCTCGACCGCCGTGACACCGTCGTCGACGGGGTGGCCGTCCGCGACCTCGACGTCCGCGTCAGCTGCTCGTCGGGCACCTACGTGCGGGCCCTCGCCCGCGACCTCGGGGGCGCGCTGGGCGTCGGCGGGCACCTCACCGCGCTGCGGCGCACGCGGGTCGGCTCGTTCGACGTGGCCGACGCCGCGGTGCTCGAGGGCATCGAGGTCGCGCCGGCCCTCCTGGCTCCCTCGGCCGTCGCCTCCTCGTTGTTCCCCGTCTGGTCGATGACGGCCGACGAGGCGGTCGACCTCGGCCACGGCAAGCGGCCCACCACCGGTCGCGCTGACACCGAGGGCCCCGTGGCTGCGGTGACCGCCTCGGGCGACCTCGCCGGGCTGGTCTCGGTGCGCGGCGGCCGTGCCGTGCCGATCGTCAACTTCCCGACCGACGAGGTGCGCGCGTGATCGAGTGGTTCACCTGGGCCCAGGTGATCGTGGCCTGCGTCGCCGGGCTGGTCTGCCTGGTGGCCGGCTTCTCGGGCAAGCTGCCGAACGACATCACGGTCGGCGCCACGGCGCTCGTCCTGCTGCTGCTGCTCGTGCAGCTGGTGGTCGCGATCGTCGCGCCGTTCGCGGGCAACCCGCCGACGGGCAACGTCGTCGAGTTCTACATCTACCTCGTCTCGGCGATCCTGCTGCCGCCGCTCGCCGTCGTCTGGGCGCTCGTCGACCGCACCCGGTGGAGCAACCTCGTGCTCGCGGCGGCCGTCTTCGCGGTCGCGGTCATGGTCTACCGCATGCTGCAGATCTGGACCGTCCAGGTCGCGTGACGGCCGCCTCCTGCGTCCTGGCGCCGGTGCACAGGCGCGCGCCATATCCTTGTCGGTGATGGTCACTCAGAAGTCTTCTCGTGCGGTCGGCGTCGGCCGGGTCCTCATCGCGGTGTACGCGGTGCTCGCCCTGGCGGCGACCGGCCGGTCCGTGTTCCAGATCCTCGAGCAGTTCGACGAGGCGCCGCTCGCGTACACGCTGAGCGCCCTCGCCGCCGTCGTCTACATCGTCGCCACCGTGTCGTTGATCCGGCGCGGACGCACGTCGTACGCCGTCGCCTGGGCGACCATCTCGTTCGAGCTCGCCGGCGTGCTGATCGTCGGCCTGGTGACCGTGCTCGACCCGGAGCTGTTCCCGGACGACACCGTGTGGTCGTGGTTCGGGCGCGGCTACGGCTTCGTCCCCCTCGTCCTGCCGGTGCTGGGCATCCTCTGGCTGCTCCGCTCCCGGCCCGCCGTCGCCGCCGAGGCGGACGCCGCCGACCGGACGGAGTAGCTCCCGTGCAGTTCTGGGACGCCCTCGCCGACGTGCCCGCCGACCTCGGCCCGACCGCGGTGACGATCGGCAAGTTCGACGGCGTGCACGTGGGGCACCGCGCCGTGATCGACCTGCTCGAGCAGGTGGCGGCCGAGCGCGGCCTCACCTCGGCCGTCGTGACCTTCGACCGCCACCCCCTCGCCGTGCTGCGGCCGGGCTCGGTGCCGCGGTCGCTCGTCAGCAACCGGCAGAAGCGCGAGCTGCTCGAGGCCGCCGGGGTGGCGGCGACCCTCATGCTCACCTTCGACGACGAGCTCCGCAGCCTCACGCCTGCGCAGTTCGTCGACCGCATCCTCGTGGGCGCCCTGCACGCCCGCGTCGTCTTCGTCGGCGACGACTTCCGCTTCGGCGTCCGGGGCAGCGGCACGGTCGACACCCTGCGCGAGCTCGGCGCCGAGCGGGGGCTCGAGGTCGTGTCGATCGACGACGTCCGTCTCGGGGGCGGCCGCCGCGCCTCCTCGACCTGGATCCGGGAGCTGCTCGAGGCCGGCGACGTCAAGCGCGCCGGCGAGCTGCTCGGCCGGGAGCCGGCCGTCCGCGGGATCGTCGTGCACGGCGAGCAGCGCGGTCGAGAGCTCGGGTTCCCGACCGCCAACCTCGCGCCCGACAGCGAGGGCTACGTCCCGGCCGACGGCGTCTACGCGGCTCGGGTGCTGGTCGGCGACACGACGTATCCCGCCGCCGTCTCGGTGGGGCACAACCCGACCTTCGAGGGCGTGCCCGAGAAGCAGGTCGAGGCCCACCTGCTCGACGTCTCGATGGACCTCTACGGCCAGGAGCTGACGGTGATGTTCGTCGACTGGGTCCGCGGCAACGTGGCCTTCCAGGGCATCGACGCCCTGATCGAGCACATCCGGGCCGACGTCGTCCGCACGCGCGAGGTCCTCGGCCTGTCCTGAGACCGGCGGCGTACCGTCGTCGACATGCCTGCTGAGAACGACCCGACGACGAACGCTCCCACCGTGACGCCCGAGGCGCCCGTCGAGACCGACGTCACGCGCGACACGGACGAGGCGGTCTCGCGCCGCCGCGTGCTCGTCACCGGGGCCACCGGCTACATCGGAGGCCGCCTCACCCCGCGCCTGGTCGAGGCCGGAGCCGACGTCCGCGTGCTCGTCCGCTCGCCCGAGAAGCTCGTCGACGTGCCGTGGGCCGGCGACGTCGAGGTCGTCCAGGGCGACCTGACCGACCCCGAGTCCGTCCGCGTCGCGCTCGACGGCGTCGAGGTGGCGTACTACCTCGCCCACGCCATGGGCAGCAAGGGCGACTTCGAGCGGGCCGAGGCCGAGGCTGCCCACGTCTTCGCCGACGCCGCCCGCGACGCCGGGGTCGCCCGCATCGTGTACCTCGGGGGCCTGCACCCCGAAGGGGAGCTGTCGAAGCACCTCCGGAGCCGCCGCGACGTCGGCGACGTGCTCCTGGCGAGCGGCGTGCCCACCGTGGCCCTCCAGGCCGGGGTCGTGATCGGGTCCGGCTCCGCGTCCTTCGAGATGATCCGCCACCTCACCGACGTGCTGCCCTACATGCCCGCGCCGAAGTGGGTCCGCAACCACATCCAGCCGATCGCCGTCCGCGACGTGCTGCACTACCTGATCGGCTCGGCCGACGTGCCTGCCGACGTCAACCGGACCTTCGACATCGGCGGGCCGGACGTCCTCCGGTACGGCCAGATGATGAACGGCTACGCGTTGGAGGCCGGCCTCGCGCAGCGCCCGATCGCCTCCCTGCCCGTCTTCACGCCCTGGCTCGCCTCACAGTGGGTGAACCTGGTCACGCCGATCCCGCGCGCCCTCGCGATCCCGATCATCGCCTCCCTGCAGTACGACTGCGTGGTGAGCGAGAGCGACATCGACGACGTCGTGCCGCCGCCCGCCGAAGGGCTCCTGCGCTACCGGGCCGCCGTGCGGCTGGCCCTGCAGCGCGAGAAGGACGGTGAGGTCGAGACGAGCTGGCAGGACTCGTCGGTCGCCGGCGCCCCCAGCGACCTGCTGCCGAGCGACCCCGACTGGTCGGGTCACACGGTCTACACCGACGACCGCGAGACCGACTCGACCGCGTCGCCGGAGGCCCTCTGGCGCGTCGTCGAGGGCATCGGCGGAGAGAACGGCTGGTACTCGTTCCCGCTCGCCTGGGCAGCCCGGGGCTGGATGGACCGGCTCGTCGGGGGAGTGGGGCTCCGTCGCGGGCGCCGCAGCGCGACGTCGCTCCGGGTGGGCGACGCGCTCGACTGGTGGCGCGTCGAGACGCTCGAGCGCGGCAGGCTGCTGCGGCTGCGTGCCGAGATGAAGGCCCCGGGAGGTGCGTGGCTCGAGATGCGCGTGACCCCGCGCGAGGGCGGCGGCTCGCACTACCGCCAGCGCGCCGTGTTCTTCCCGCACGGGCTCGGCGGCCGACTGTACTGGTTCGCCATCCTGCCGTTCCACGGGGTGATCTTCAGCGGCATGCTGCGCCGGATCACGGCGACCGCCGCACGGGACGCCTCGGTTTCTGGCTCTGGCTCTGGATCGGGCGATGCTGGTGCTGGTGCTGGTGCTGGTGCTGATGCTGGCGTGAGCGCCCAGGCCGGCGCAGCCCGGCCGTGATCGCCGCGGCCCTCCTCGCGGTCACGCCGACGCCGCTCTACCTCGCCGACCCGGGGGCCGGGTCGCCGGTGCCCCTCTGGCTCGGCGTGGCCTTCGGCGTGCTCGTGGTGGTGGTGTCGTTCGTCGTGCTGTTGCCGAGCGTCCGGCACGCGCTCGACCGCGTCGCCGCCCGGCGGCCTCGCCGCTTCCGCCGCTGAGCCGCCGCGCGCGCCGCTCGCCTGTCGCGGACTGTGTCCGTCGGGCATCTGCATGGTCGGCCCTGAGCACCCTCCGGCACGACCGCCTCCCGTGCACCCGGTCGTCTGAGTGCGGTCGGTGTCGGCGGGTTCCTGTGCCCCACGGCGGGTGGGCGCGGACCCGCCGTGGACGACGAGAACCCGCCGCAGCCTGCAACTACCCGCCGCCGCTGACGGTAGCCCGCCGCGGACGACGGGAACCCGCCGCTGCCTGCACCCAGCCGCCGTGCGCGCTGGTGATGCTCGCCGCGGGCCGGGGCGATCCGCCGGCCGCCCGGGTCGTGCGCAGCCCGCGAGCGGTACGCTTCCCCGAGACGACACGCCGGGGGCCGTCCGGCCCCTCGGCACATCGACACCACCCGGAGGTACCCATGGCGCACGGCGAAAGACTGGTCTTCGTCGGAGACAGCACGACGGCAGGCGGCGACTGGTCGGCCTGGTTCCCGGACGACGACGTCGTCGCCCTGGGCCGTGACGGCGACACCACGGCGAGCCTGACGGAGCGCCTCGACGAGGTCGTCGCGGCGCGTCCCGACTCAGTCGTGCTCCTCATCGGCAACGAGGACTTCACGGCCCGACGCACCGTCGAGCAGGTCGTCCGCGGCGTCGAGTCACTCATGGTGACCATGCGCCGCGAGCTGCCCGGCACGCGACTGCTGCTCCAGTCGATCCTGCCGCGCACCGCCGACCAGGCGCCGCGCATCCAGGACGCCAACCGGCACCTCCGCCAGTTCTCGTCGACGGTCCGGGCCCAGTGGCTCGACCTGTGGCCGGCACTGGCCGACGAGTCGGGCGAGGCTCTCCGCCCCGAGTTCACCACCGACGGCGTGCACCTGAGCGACGAGGGCTACCGTGCCTGGGTCGCCGAGCTCCTGCCCGGGCTGGAGCGCCTCCGCGGTGAGCCGCCGATGAGCCGACCGCTCACGGTGCTGCACGTCCCCTACGACATCGACTGAGGGCCGCCGCTCGGCCTCGACGCCCCCTCGACGACCCGTCGTCCCGGGGGCGTCGCCGCGTCCAGGGTGCGTCACGTCGCCCGTCGCTAGGCTCTCCCGGGCACGATCGTGCCCGACATCGACGAGAGGCGGCTCCGTGCCCACGCCCCAGGCCCCCGATTTCCTCCGCCCGGCCCTCGCGCCCGGCCTGCTCGGCGCCGTCGTGCTCACGGTGGGGGCTTTCCTGCTCGACTCCGGCACCTTCACCGTCGTGCGCTACGTGGTCGCCATCCTCGCCCTGATCATGGCGGTCTTCGCCTGGCGAGGGCGGGCCTGGTGGGCGGTCGCGCTGCTGGGCGCGATCGCGGTCCTCTGGAACCCGGTCGTCGTCGTGCCCCTCAGCGGTCAGCCCTGGGCCGCGATGCAGTTCGCCGCAGCGGTCGTCTTCATCGTCGCGGGCGTCCGCACCAAGGTGCCGAACTCCGAGGCGGGACGGGGCACCGGAGGCGGTCGTCCCGTCCCCGGACGCCGTCGCTGACCCCCCTGCACACGGCCCGCTCCGCGGACCGCCAGCACCCCTGCACACGGCCCGCTCCGCGGACCGCCAGCACCCCTGGACACGGCCCGCTCCGCGGACCGCTAAATTGGGTGTCGACGTGCACGAGCCTGCCCGAGGCGAGCACAGGGAGTTGAGCCTAGATGGTCACCGAGATCACCGGAACGACGGAGAGTCCGCTCCTGACGCCCCGTCCCAGAGCCGGTGGTCTGGACCGCGACGACGTCGTGGTCCGAAAGGGCCAGTTCACGCTCCTCAACGGCCACCTCACCCCGCAGCAGTCGATGATCGAAGATCTGCTCTTCATCCGTCGGGTGCTCGACGAGGCCGAGGTCCCCTTCCTGCTGGTGCGGGGCAACGACGTCCGTCCCGTCATCGCCGTCGACACGGTCCACCGCGACGCCTTCGCCGAGGCGATGACCGGGGCGGCCGCGACCGAGCCCTTCTACGCCAAGCCCCCCAAGGGCCAAGCCGTGCTCGTGTCCGAGGGCGGCCTGCTCGACGAGGACGAGCGCATCTTCCGCCTCTACCGCCCGCGCGTCGAGCCCATCGGGCGCCTGCGCTACGGCGCCGGCACCGCGGTCCAGGTCGAGTTCTGGATCCTCACGGACGACCAGATCCTGGTCCCGGTCGAGAACGCGCTCATGCGCACCGACCTGCCGCGCTCCGAGGCCGTGGAGGAGACCGTCGAGCGCTACGGCATGCAGTGGCCCACCCTCGCCCACATGTTCGACGACCACGCCACGGACATCACCTTCGACGTCGACATCGTCTTCTCGTGGGTCGACGGCAACTCCGTCGAGTACCAGCGCGCGCGAGCAGCCCGTGCGAACGGCCACGTGGTCGGCGAGGGCGATGACGCCCCCGCGCGGTTCCGTCAGATCGACGAGCTCAAGTACGCGCTCCGCTCGGTCTACATGTTCGCGCCGTGGGTGCGGAACATCTACATCGCGACCGACTCGCCCGTGCCCGAGTGGCTGGGCGACCACCCCCGGGTCCGCGTCGTCCGCAGCGAGGAGTTCTTCTCCGACCTCTCCTGGCTGCCGACCCACAACTCGCAGGCCGTCGAGTCGCAGCTGCACCACATCGAGGGCCTCAGCGAGCACTTCCTCTACTCGAACGACGACATGTTCTTCGGTCGCCCGGTCGCGCCGTCGATGTTCTTCTCGCCCGGCTCGGTGTCGAAGTTCATCGAGGCCGACACCCGCATCGGCCTCGGGCTGAACAACCCCGAGCGCAGCGGCTTCGAGAACGCGGCCCGGGTCAACCGCCGCCTGCTGCAGCAGCGCTTCGGGCGCGTCACGACGCGTCACCTCGAGCACACCGCCGCGCCGCTGCGTCGCAGCGTGCTGTTCGAGATGGAGCACGAGTTCGCCGACGACTTCGCCGCGACGGGCGCCAGCCCGTTCCGCGCGAAGGAGAACATCTCGGTCACCAACTCCCTCTACCACTACTACGCGCTGATGACCGGTCGGGCGATCCTGCAGGAGAACGCGAAGGCGGGCTACGTCGACACCACGATGGTCTCCGGTCTCGCGTCGCTGTCCGAGGTCCTGAAGAAGCGCTCGTTCGACTTCTTCTGCCTGAACGACGGCAGCTTCCCCGAGGTGACCGACGAGGAGCGCACCGACACGGTGACGGACTTCCTCGAGCGCTACTTCCCGTTCGCGGCGCCGTGGGAGCAGGCCGAGATGGACCGGGTCGCCCGCGAGGCCGCCGAGCAGGAGCGACGCACGCTGCGTGCCGACGGCCCGCAGGGCAGCATCGAGTCCTAGGAGGCGGAGGGCGCGCCGGCAGGGCCGCCGACGTCGTCCCGGCGCCGGCCGCCGCCCCGGAGCTCGCCCGCCGCCGTGAACCGGGAGCCGGGCTCGTCCGAGAGCCCGGCGTCGATCCTGTCTCGCATCTCGTCGCTGATCGGGGGGAGCGCGTCCCGGGGGAACCACCGCGCCTCCGTGTTCTCGCCGTCGGCCGGGGCAGGCTCGCCCGAGACCCAGCGCAGGGCGAAGGTGTGGTCGAGGTAGCTCGCCTGGTCGCCGTTCGGGTAGGTGACGACCCCGGTCACCCCGACGGCCGCGAGACGGACGGGCTCGGCCGTCACGTCCGCCTCCTCGAGCACCTCGCGGGCGGCGGCGTCGGCAGGGTGCTCGCCCGGGTCGACGATGCCGGTGACCGGCGTCCACGCCCCGGTGTCCGAGCGACGGACCATGAGCACGTCGTCGCCTCTCGTCACCACGGCGGTGACGCCCGACAACCAGAGCGGGGCGGTGCCGACGGCCTCGCGGAGGGACAGGACGAAGTCGGGGGTGGCCATGCCGAGAGCCTAGCGAGGCACCCGGCCGCCTCCCTGGGCCGCCGCCCTAGGCTGGCCCGGTGCACGAGGACCAGGTGAGGCGGGGCCGCGACGTGCGCGGCATCCGCGACATGGCGGGGGAGGCCCTGCTGCTCGGCGCGGGCGGACGCGCCATCCTGCTCCAGCTCGCGTGCCCGGGCGTCGGCCACGGCGTGGCCGAGCACAGCGACTTCGTCGACCGGCCCCTGCAGCGCCTGCACGGCACGATGACCTACCTCTACGCGATCGTCTACGGCAGCGACGAGGAGTCCGCGGCGGTGCGCCGTCTCGTGGACCGGGCGCACGAGCCGGTCCGGAGCGACGCCTCCTCGTCCGTGGCGTACGACGCACACGACCCGCAGCTGCAGCTCTGGGTCGCGGCGACGCTCTACGACTCGGCGATCGACCTGTACGAGCGCGTCTACGGACCCGTCGCGGCGTCCGAGGCCGTGTACCGCGACTACGAGTTGGTGGGGACCGCGCTGCAGCTGCCCCCGGGGGCCTGGCCCGCCGACCGGGAGACCTTCCGCGCCTGGTGGGACGCGCGTCTCGACGAGCTCGTCGTCGACGACGTCACGCGCGACGTGGCGCACCAGCTGCTGCACCCCCGGGCCGTGCCCCTGGCGCTGCGGCTCGCCATGCCGCTCGCCCGGCTCGTGACCACCGGGCTGCTGCCGGATCGCCTGCGTGGGGCGTTCCGGCTCCCGTGGGGGCCCGTCCGGGCCCGCGCGTTCGGCGGGGTGCTGCTGCTCTGCCGCCTCGTCGTGCCGCGGCTGCCGGCTCGCCTGCGGCACGTGCTCCGCGACCACTACCTGCGCCGGCTGCGCGCGTACCTCGCCCGCGGCTGAGCCCGACCAGACGGCCACGGATCCGTCCAGCGGGACCAGCACCCCGGGGCGGCCCCGTCGGTCGGCGTACCCCGACGAGTGTCGTCCGGGGTACGTCTCGTGGTAGACAAGTCACGCCCTCCCGCTGTCGGCCCCGTGCCGTGCCGCCCCGTGACGTCGTCGTCCGGTCGGGTGCACGCCGACGTGCACCCGGGCGAGCAGGAGGCGCGGACCGTTCGTCGAGGAGGACAACGCCCCCATGCCCCACCCGATCACCCCCGCCCCGGGACGACGTCAGGGTCGTTCCCCGTCCCCGTCCCCGTCGGGCTCCCGCCCGCACGGCCGTCGCGTCGCCGCGGCCCTCACCGCCCTCGCGGTCGCCGTCGGCGGAGGCGTCCTCACGGGCCTCGCCGCGGTGCCGGCCCAGGCCGCTCCCGCCCCGGGCGTCGGCGTCTCGGCCCCCGACACGGGCCGGTCGGCGCTCGTGAACCCCTTCGTCGGCACCGAGAGCGAGGGCAACGCGATCCCGGGCGCGACGGCGCCGTTCGGCATGGTGCAGCTGAGCCCCGACAACACGGCCTCGTACGCCTCGACGTCGTACAGCAAGGACGCCGGCGAGGTCTGGGGCTTCAGCCACCAGCACGTCAACAGCGCCGGCTGCCCGGCCGCGGGGGAGGTGCTCGTCACCCCGAGCGCGGGCGACGCGCCCCTCACCGAGCGGACGGCCGTCGCGCTGAAGGACCAGGCGACCACCGAGCAGGCGTCCGCCGGGTACTACACGGCGCTCCTCGCCGACGACGTCGAGGTCGAGCTCACCGCGTCGACACGCGTCGGCGAGCACCGCTACACGTTCCCCGAGGGCGCCACGGGCTCCGTCTCGGTCAACGTGGGCCAGACCCTGCGAGATGCGGGCGCCAGCAGCGTCACGTGGGTCGACGACCGCACCGTCGAGGGCTGGGTCGACAACGGCGGCTTCTGCGGCGGGACCGACGACTCCGTGCGGTACTTCTTCAGCGCCGAGTTCGACCGTCCCGCCGCGACGCGCGGCACGTGGGGGACGGACGGCACCTTCGTGCCCGAGTCCGAGGCGAGCGCCGTCGACGTCGGCCTGAACGGCGCGGCCGCGACGTTCGACACGACGACCGACCGGACGGTCGAGCTGAGCGTCGGCGTCTCGTTCGTCGACCTCGACGGAGCCCGGGGCAACCGCGTCGCCGAGACCACCGTCGACGGCGAGCGTCTCGGCTTCGACGCCGTGCGCGCCTCGACCGCGGCGGAGTGGGACGACGCGCTCGGCCGCTTCGACGTGACGACGGAGACCGAGGAGCAGCTGCGGGTCTTCCACACCCAGCTCTACAAGAGCCTCCTCTCGCCGACCATCGGCAGCGACGTCGACGGCCGCTACCTCGGGATGGACCTGCAGCAGCACGTCGCCGACGGGTGGACCTACTACCAGCGCTTCTCCCTCTGGGACACCTACCGCACGCAGGCGACCCTGCACGCGCTGTTCGAGCACGACCGGGCGGAGGACGTGGTGCGGTCGATGCACCGCGCGAGGATCGAGGGCGGCTGGCTGCCCCGGTGGTCGCTCGGCGCGCTCGAGACCAACATCATGGCCGGCGACCCGGTGTCGCCCTGGTTGGCGGAGAACTTCGCCCTGGGCACGGTGCCCGACGACATCCACGACGAGCTCTGGGGATTCCTGACGGAGAACGCGACCACCGCGCCCCCGGCGGGCGTCGCCTCCGTGGGTCGCCAGAGCGCCGAGTTCTACCTCGAGAACGGGCACGTGCCCTGGTACGCCGAGAACGGCGGCGGCCTCGGCGGGCAGTTCGAGGAGTACCGCCACGGCGGCTCGGCGACGATGGAGTTCGCCCTCGCGGACGCCGCGATCGGCGCGGCCGCGCAGCGCCTCGGCAAGGACGACGAGGCGGCGCCGTTCCTCGAGCGGGGACGCAACTGGCGCACCCTGTGGAATCCCGACGTCGAGCTGACGGGCGGCTTCACCGGCATCGTCAACGCCGTCGGGCCCGACGGCGCCTTCAACTCCGCGCCCGAGCTCGCCGAGGTGCAGGAGTCCGGCTTCCACGAGGGCACGCCGTGGCACTACCAGTGGATGGCGCCGCAGGACGTCCCCGGCCTCGTCGACGCCATGGGCGGTCGTGAGGCGTTCCTCGCGCGCCTCGACCAGTACGTCGACCTGCCGGCCCTGCGCGCCGCGCCGGGCGTCTCGCCGGCGAGCTGGGCCGAGGGCGGCAGCGACTACTACTCGAGCATCGGCTACAACCCGGGCAACGAGCCCATGCTGATCGACCCGTGGCTCTACGACTTCGTCGGCGAGCCCGCGAAGGTCAACGACGTGCTGGCCGCCAACCTCAACCGGTTCCCGGACACGCCTGGCGGAGGCGTCGGCAACGACGACCTCGGCACCCTCTCGTCCTGGTACGTGCTGGCTTCGCTCGGCATGATGCCGGTCGAGCCCGGCTCGGGCATCATGGCCGTCAACGCGCCGCGGGTGCTGTCGGCGACGATCACGCTCGACGACGGCGCGCAGGTGTCGGTGTCCGCGCCCGCCGCCTCCGGCGACTCGCCCCGCTACGTCCGCGGCCTCAGCGTCGACGGCGTGCCGCAGACGCGCACCTGGTTCGACGCGACCGACCTGCAGGACGGCGCCGAGCTGGTGTTCGACCTCGCCTCGTCGCCCGAGGGCCTCACCTGGGGCACCGGGCCGGACGACGCCGTCCCGAGCGTGTCGGCCCCGGACCAGGCCGAGCTCTCCCTCGCCCCGATCGACGGGCAGCCCGTGCCGGCCGAGGTGGGCCGCACGGTCGAGCTGCGGCTCGCCCGAGCGTCGCTGACCCCGGTGACGCCGGCCTTCCCGGCGTCGTCGGGCGTCACCCCGACGCCGGCCGTGCTCGCGACCGAGGCGACCGCGATGGAGGCGCAGGTCCAGTGGGACGACGGCGTCGCGGCCCCGGCCACGGTCGTCCCCGACGGCGGCACCTGGCTCGTGACGACGACCCGGGCCTTCGACGTGGCCGGCGTCCGCACCGCGACGGTGACGGTGTCGAGCGCGGCGGACCTGCCGCCGTTCGCGCCCGTGC
>NZ_CAUPYL010000053.1:0-13678 GCF_963515265.1 uncultured Frigoribacterium sp. | reverse complement strand
GGCCGCAGGCCGGGCTCAGCGCAGCTCGACCTCGACCGCGACCACGCGGGCGTCGTCGAGCCCGACGAGGTGCACCGGTCCGGTGATCGCGAGGGCCGCCTCCGTCTCGCGCACGGCGCACGAGGCGCCGACCCAGAGCTCGACGGCGCCGGGCTCGACCACGCGGCGCATCCGGCGGTCGCTGAACGCGAGCCGCTGCGTCGGCACGTGGAACGTGACCCGCGCCTCCTGCCCCGGCTCGAGCTCGACCCGGGCGTAGCCGAGCAGCTGCGCGACCGGACGGGTCACCGAGGCGACGACGTCGTGCGCGTAGAGCTGCACCACGTCGGCGCCGGCCCGCCCGCCCGTGTTCAGCACCGTCACGGTCGCGGTGAACGCGCCTCCTGCGGGCACCTCGCCCGAGCCCGAGTCCGAGCCCAAGCCGGAGCCCGCGTCCGAGTCCGAGCCCGAGCCCGAGCCCGAGCCCGCGTCCGCGTCCGCGTCCGCGTCCGAGCCCGAGCCCGAGCCCCGACCCGAATCCGAGCCCGCACCCGAGCCCGCACCCGCACCCTCGACGACGAGCCCCGACCGCTCGAACGTCGTGTACGAGAGGCCGTGGCCGAACGGCAGCACCGGGGTGCTGTCGGCGCTCGTCACCTCGCTCGGGCCGCCGAGCGGCGGATGCAGGTACGAGAAGGGCTGTGCGCCCGCCGACCGCGGCAGCGAGACGGGCAGCCTGCCCGACGGCACGACGCTGCCCGAGAGCACGCCGGCGATCGCGGGTCCGCCCTCCTCTCCCGGGAAGAACGCCTGGACGACCGCAGCCGGGGCGCCCGGCCCCGAGACGGCCCAGCCGATCGCGTAGGGACGACCGGAGAGCACGACCAGCACGACCGGGGTGCCGGAGGCGACGACCGCCTCCACGAGGTCGCGCTGCGGCCCCGGCAGCTCGAGGCTCTCGACGTCGTTGCCCTCGCCGACGGTGCCGCGGCCGAAGAGCCCGGCGCGGTCGCCGACCACGACGACGGCGACGTCGGAGGCAGCTGCCTCGCGGACGGCCTCGTCGATGCCCGAGCGGGCGTCCGCATCGAGAGCGCCCTCGACTGCGCAGCCCTCCACGACGACGAGCTCGCTGCCCGGCAGCTCCTCGCGGAGCGCCTCCGCCACCGTCGGCACGGCGATGCCCGTCGGCACCCCGGGGTGGTGCGCCAGCACGTGGTTGACGAACGAGTAGCAGCCCATCAGGGCCTCGGTGCTGTCGGCGTTCGGGCCGATCAGCGCGACACGAGCCGGGCCGGCAGCCGCATCAGCACCAGCACCAGCACCGGCGCCCCCGCCCAGCGGCAGGACCCCGTCGTTCGTCAGGAGCACGACCGACTCGTCGGCCAGGCGGCGCGCGACCGCGCGGTGCGCCGGGCTGTCGAGGTCGATCTCGGTCGGCGGCCCCGCGGCCTCCGCGGCGTCGAGGGCGGCCTCGTCGAGCAGGCCGAGTTCCTCCTTCTCCGCGAGCACGCGGGCGACCGCGAGGTCGACCAGCGTCTCGTCGACCAGCCCGGCCCGCACGCGCTCGGCGAGCGGGGCGAGGTAGGCGTCGCCGGTGGGCAGCTCGACGTCGATCCCCGCCTCGAGGGCGAGCGCCGCGGCCTCGCCCCGGTCGGCGGCGACGGCGTGCATCACCTCGAGGAAAGCGACGGCGAAGTAGTCGGACACGACGACGCCGTCGAAGCCCCACTCCCCGCGCAGCAGGTCGGTCAGGTACTCGGGCGTCGACCCGACGGGCACCCCGTCGACCTCGGCGTACGAGTTCATCACCGAGCGCACCCCGCCGTCTCGCACGGCCATCTCGAACGGCGGCAGCAGCACGTCGGCGAGGTAGCGCGGCCCGACGTTCGCAGGGGCGTGGTTGCGGCCCGCGTCCGAGAGCGAGTAGCCGACGAAGTGCTTGAGCGTGGCGTGCACCCCTGCCGACTGGAGGCCGCGCACGTAGGCGGTGCCGATGGTGCCCACGACGTACGGGTCCTCGGCGATGCACTCGTCGACGCGTCCCCACCGCGGGTCGCGGACCACGTCGAGCACCGGCGCGAGGCCCTGGTGCACGCCGAGCTCGCGCATGGAGCCGCCGATCAGCGCCGCCATCCGCTCGACCAGGTCGGGATCGAAGGAGGCGCCCCACGCGAGAGGCGTCGGGAACGTCGCGGCCTGCCAGGCGGCCAGGCCCGTCAGGCACTCCTCGTGCACGATCGCCGGGATGCCGAGACGCGTCTCGGCGCGGAGCCGACGCTGCTCCTCCCAGAGCCACGCGGCGCGCTGCACCGGGTCGACCGGTCGCGTCCCGTAGACCCGGGTCAGGTGCCCCAGCCCGTGCTCGGTCGCCGCTCCGTAGTCGTCGCTGGGGGTCATCGCGCCCTGCATCGGCGCCACGGCGCCGCCGCCCTGGTCGACCCACCAGCCGACCAGCTGGGCCAGCTTCTCGTCGAGCGACATGTCGTCGAGGAGGCGGCGGACGCGGTCGCTGAGGACGAGACCGGTCGCGCTCGTCGCGGCCCGCGCCTCCTCGGCTCGGCCCTCGGCTCGGCCCTCGTCGCCGTGCCGTCCGGTCGTGTGCTGCATCTCGATGGTCATCCCTTCACCGCCCCCGTCAGGCCGCCGACGATGCGGCGCTCGAACAGGCTGAAGAAGATCAGCGCGGGCAGCATCGACAGCGCCGTGAAGGCGAGCACCCGGGCCGTGTCGACCGAGTACTGCGACGAGAACGCCTGCACGCCGAGCGGCAGGGTGAACGTCGACGGGTCGTTGAGGATGAACAGCGGCAGCAGGTACGAGTTCCACGCGCCGATGAAGGCGAGGATGCCGACCGTGATCACGCCGGGCAGCGACAGGCGCACGACCATGCGGAAGAAGAAGCCGAGACGGCTGCAGCCGTCGATGAACGCGGCCTCCTCGATCTCGTCGGGGATCGCCCGCAGGAACGGCACGAGGATGATGATCGTCGTCGGCAGCGCGAAGGCGATCTGCGGCAGGATCACCCCGGCCAGCGAGTTCGTCAGCCCCAGGTCGCGGATCACGAGGTAGAGCGGCGTGATGGCGACGGTCATCGGGAACATCAGCCCGGCGGCGAACAGCGCGTAGAGCACCCCTCGCCCGGCGAACCGGTAGCGCGCCAGCACGTAGCTCGCGGCGAGGCCGAGGGCGACCGTGCCGATCGTGGTGGCCCCGGCCGAGATCAGCGAGTTGCCGACCTGCCGCCAGAAGGTGCCGCCGGTCAGCACGTCGAGGTAGTTGCCGACCTGCCAGGGGCTCGGGAACCCGGAGGGGTCGGTCGTGATCTGCGCGTTGGTGCGGAAGCCGCCGATCACGATGAACGCCACGGGGGCGAGCATCGCCACGATGACGACCACCGCGACCACGTACGCGACGCCGCGCCCGGGGTCGGCGATGCCGCGCCTCCTGCGGGGCGGCCGGCCGGCCGCGGACCGGGGGGTGCGCGCGGGTGCGCCCGCGCCTCCGCCGTCCGGGCCCGCCGCGCCGCGGGGGCGGGCAGGCAGGGTGCTGGCGGTCATGACTCGTCTCCTGACGTGGTGAGGGCGCCGGCCGTGTCGCGCCGCAGCACGAAGCGCTGGTAGACGAGGGCGACGACGAGCGAGATGAGGAACAGCACCACGGCGACGGCGTTGCCGTAGCCGTAGCTGCCCGAGGTGCGGCCGTTGGCGACCATGTACGTCGCCATCGTCGAGGTGCCGGCGGTGGCCGCGATGTACTGGCCCCAGATGATGTAGACGAGGTCGAACAGCTGCAGCGAGCCGATGATCGACAGGAACGCCCAGATTCGCAGGGTCGGGCCGAGCAGCGGCAGCGTGATGCGGCGCTGGATCTGCCACCAGCTCGCGCCGTCGATCGCCGCCGCCTCGCTGAGCTCCTCGGGCACGCCCTGCAGGCCGGCGAGGAACAGGATCACGGCGAAGCCGACGTACTTCCAGGTGATGATCATGAGCAGCGTCCAGATGGCGATGCTCGGGTCGGCGAGCCAGTCCTGGGCGAGCGAGCCCAGGCCGACCTTGGCCAGCATGTCGTTGACGGCTCCGCTGCCCTGGAGCATGAGGCTCCAGCCGGTGCCGACGACGACCTCGCTTATCACGTAGGGCACGAAGATCAGCACCCGGATCAGCGACTGCCCGCGCAGCTTGCGGTTCAGCAGCAGGGCCAGGCCGATCGCGACCGGCCCCTGCAGCACCAGCGAGAGCACCACGATCGTGGCGTTGTGGCGCAGGGCGTCGAGGAACGTCGCGTCCTGGAAGATCGTCAGGTAGTTGCGGAACCCGACGAAGTCGGTCGGGGGGCCGAAGCCCTGCCAGCTGAAGAAGCCGTAGTAGGCGGCCATCACGATCGGGAAGACCACGAAGGCCAGGAAGACCACGAGGGCCGGGCCGACCAGCAGCGCGATCTCGAGGCCTCGGGCACCACGCCCCTGCCGGGACACGGCCCGGGAGGCCACCGGGGGCGAGGCGACTGCCTCGCCCCCGGCGGTGGCGTGAGCCCCCGAGGGTGCGGCGGGCCGCACGGAGGGTTCGCGGAGGCTCACGAGGGGCCTACGCCTTCTTGGCGGCCGCGTCGACGGCGTCGACGAACTCCTGCGGCGTGCCGTCGCCCGAGAGCAGGTCGACCACGGCGACGTTCATCGCGTTGCCGACGTTGAGGCCGTAGACGGTGTCCAGCCACTGCGAGACGAACGGGGCGTCGTTGTAGGCGGCCAGCACCTCCTGCAGGTAGGGCTCGGTGACGGCCTCCTGGGCGACCGTGTTCACCGGAGGCGCGTTGAAGGCCTTGTAGTAGGCCTCCTGCACGTCCGGGGTGGCCAGGTAGTTCAGGAAGTCGACGCACGAGTCGGGCGCACCGGCCGAGCACGAGTAGCCGTCGACGCCGCCCATGATCGCGCCGGGCTCGCCGTCGCCGCCGTCGATCGCGGGGAAGGGGAACCAGCCGAGGTCGGGCAGCGGCTTCGCGTCGGGGGTGAGGGAGGCGATGACGCCCGGGTCCCACGCGCCCATCAGCTCCATGCCGGCCTGCTTGTTGGCGATCAGGCCGGCCGAGCTGCCGGCGCCCTGCTGGGCGGCCGTGGTGAGGAAGCCCTCGTTGAAGGGCTCGGTGTCGCGGAAGTCGGCGAGGTCCTGCGCCGCGTCGACCCAGCAGGGGTCGCTGAAGTCGCGGTCGGTCGCGGCCTGCTCCAGGGTGTCGCTGCTGCAGGCGCGCAGGGCGAAGAAGAAGTACCAGTGCGCGGCGGGCCAGGCGTCCTTTCCGCCGAGGGCGACGGGCTGGGTGCCCGAGTCCTTCAGTGCGGCGACGGCGTCGTCGAGCTCGTCCATCGTCGTGGGGGGCGTCGTGATCCCGGCCGCCGAGAAGACGTCCTGGCTGTACCAGAAGCCGCCGGGCAGCACGGCGATCGGCATCGAGTACACCTTGCCGTCGATCGAGCCGGCCCCGAAGGTGCCCTCGCTGATGTCGGCGCGGGCGTCGTCCGAGATGCCGTCGGTGATGTCCTTCACCTGGCCGGCCTGGACCATCGCCTGGAGCTTCCCGCCGCCGCGCTGCAGGAACACGTCGGGGGCGTCGCCCGAGTTGAGGGCGGTCTGCAGCTTGCTGTCGAAGTCCTCGTTCTGGACCGTCTGGACGTCGATCGCGACGTCGGGGTTGGCCTCCGTGAAGTCGGCCGCCGCCTGCGTCCAGAAGTCCTGGCCGGGGCCGGTGGTGGAGTTCTGCCACAGGGTGAGGGTGCCGTCGTCGGCCCCGCCTCCGCCACCGCCTGCGCTGCAGCCGGTCAGGAGCCCTGCTCCCATCAGCAGGGCTGCGGACCCTGCCAGGAGTCGCCGGGTCGTCATCGTCTTGCTCGGCATCGTTGCCACCTGTTCCTCGTCGTTGAGCGGCCGTGGTCGGCCCGTGACGCAGCGCTCCGATGTGCTGCGTCGGACCAGTGTCAGAAATGCCCGAAGGAGTGTCAAACGTTTTCGAAAACCATTTCGACGGCGCTAGGCTCGCGCTCGTGAACGCCCGTCCGACCATCCACGACGTCGCCGCGGCGGCGGGCGTCTCGCTCGCGACCGTCTCGAAGGCGGTCAACGGCCGCTACGGCGTCTCCCCTGAGACGACGGCGAAGGTGATGGCCGTCGTCGACGCGCTCGGCTACGAGTCGAGCCTCGTCGCCAGCAGCATGCGGGCCCGGCGGACCGGGGTGATCGGGGTGCTCGTGGCCGACTTCGAGCCGTTCAGCTCGGAGGTGCTCAAGGGCGTCGGCACCGCCGTGCGCCAGCTGGGCGCCGAGTACGACCTGCTCGCCTACAGCGGCGCGCACCAGGGCGGCGCCGACGGCTGGGAGCGGCGCTCGCTCAGCCGCCTCAGCGGCACCCTCATCGACGGGGCGATCCTCGTCACCCCGTCGGTCCTCACGACCACCACCAGCGTGCCGGTCGTCGCGGTCGACCCGCACAAGGGGCGTGCCGACCTGCCGAGCGTCGAGGCCGACAGCCGAGGAGGCGCGGTGCAGGCGGTCGAGCACCTCGTCTCGCTGGGGCACCGGCGCATCGGGTTCCTCGCCGGGCGGCCCGACCTGCGCTCCGCGTCGCTGCGCGAGGCCGGCTACGCGGACGCGCTCCGCTCGGCGGGCATCCTGCGCGACCCCGCGCTGACCCGCGACGGCGACTTCGAGATGGGCGCCGCACGCCGCGCCGCCCGGGAGCTGCTCGACGTCGGGCCGACCGACCGCCCGACCGCCGTGTTCGCGGCCAACGACCTGTCGGCGATCGCCGTGCTGCGCACGGCCCACGAGCTCGGCCTGCGCGTGCCCGACGACCTCAGCCTCGTCGGGTTCGACGACATCCCCGAGGCCTCGCGGGAGCAGCCGGCGCTGACGACCGTGCGGCAGCCGATGCACCGGCTCGGCACCGTCGCCACGACGATGCTCTTCACCCTGCTCGAGGGCGGGGTCATCGACCGGCCCGAGGTGCAGCTGCCGACGAAGCTCGTCGTCCGCGGGACGACGGGGCCGGTGCCGGTGCGGGTGCCTTCGCGCGGGTAGCTGTCGCGCGGGCCTGCCTCACGGCTCAGGAACCGGCTGCCCCGTTCACCTGGATCGTGCACGACTCAGGATAGAGAGTCCCCCCGCTGCGCGGATCAGGACCCGTCTTCCTGAATGAGGAGAGGAACACGGAGCGGGGACGGCGAAGGCCCCCGCCGCAGAGCGACGGGGGCCTTCGGGTGCTGCAGGTCGAGTCAGCGCTTGGCGCCGCGACGACCGGTGATGAGGCCCCAGATGAGCAGGACGACGATGGCGCCGACGATGGCGATGAGCCAGCTCTGGATGGAGAAGAAGCCGTCGTAGCCGACGCCGAACACGGCGCCGCCGATCCAGCCGCCGATGAGGGCGCCGATGACGCCGAGGACGAGGGTGGCGAGCCATCCGCCGCCCTGACGGCCGGGGAGGATGAGCTTGGCGATGGCGCCGGCGATGAGGCCGAGGAGGATGAAGGCGAGGAAGCCCATGATGAGCCCTTTCTTAAGAAGGTGAGGGGCCGCTTCGGGGCAGGCGACCCGAGGTCGACCACCAGCTTGCTCTCAGACGGGCATTTTGTCCGGAATTGGTCAGGAAGACCCCCTTGTGCGCCGAGGGCACGAGGGCTACATGAACGGGAGGTGTCCGCAGCCGACGCACCGGGCGAGCCCCCTGGCAGGCCCGTGCGTCGCCCTTGACGCAGGAGCCCGTGCCGAGAGTCGGGGCTCTCGGCGTCCGCCGGGAGTTCGGGCTCCCGGAGGTGCACGACCGCGAGCCGTGCCGGGTGCCTAGGGAACACCCGGGCATGTCTTCGGAGCCGAGGCGCCCCCCGATCGGGTGACTTTCCCGGACGTCGCAGGAGGCGCCTCCCGCGAGCGCCCGCGCGCCCCGCGTAGCATGCTGGAGACCTACCGAGGGGGCACATGAAGTACATCGTCTACGGCGAGAACCGCGTGATGACGAGCGACGCGATCGCCGAGGCCGTCATCGCCTACGCCGCGGCCCTCGGGCAGAACGGCACGACCGACATCGTCGACGTGCCCACGAGCGACGAGCACGGGTCGGCGGCGACCGCCGAGCTGCTGCTCGGCCCGGCCAGCCAGCTGATGATCGAGACCGCCCCCGACGACGAGCTCGAGCCCGAGGACGAGGCGCTCGTCGCCGAGCTCGTGCGCCGCGCCGCCGCCGTGGGCGGGGCGCGCTTCGTGGACGCCGCCTCCGGCAGCTCGGTCGACGAGGAGGAGCACACGGCGGAGTCCGGCGACGATGCTCCGCTCCGCACCCGCCCGCCGGAGCCCCGTGACCCCGACGACCGCAGCCAGCCGGCGCCCGCGTTCCGACCGGCCCGCCCTGCACGACCCGCGGGCTACGCCGACGACGCTCCGTCGACCTGAGGCGCAGGTACTCCGACGATCTGTGCCCTCGGGCTCAGACCTTCTGCTGTCGCGGCACGACGACGCGCTCGAACACGACGACCCCGGCCGTGGCGATCGGGATGGCGACGAGGGCGCCGAGCACGCCGCCGAGCGCTCCCCCGCCGAACGCCGCGACGATCACCAGCGCCCCCGGCACGGCTACTGCCTTCGACATCACCCGCGGAGTGAGCACGTACGCCTCGATCTGCGCGTAGACCAGCAGCACGACGCCGACGACGATCGCGGTGACCGGCGAGACGCTCAGGGTCGCAGCGATGATGACGGCGTACGCCACCACGGTGCCGACGACGGGGATGAGTGCTCCGAGGAACGCCAGGGCCGCGAACAGCACCGGCACGGGGCCGCCCGCGATCGTCAGCACGAGGAACACGAAGACGGCGTTGATCGCGGCGAGCGCCACCTGTCCCGCGACGTACCGGCCGACGGACAGGAAGATCTCGTCCGAGATGTCCATCACGCGCTCGCGGTGGCTGCGCGGCACGGCCCGGCTGAGCGAGCGGAGCATCTGCGGCAGCGTCACGGCGAAGTAGATCGTGAGGATCGCGACGATGATCACCGCGGTGATGCCGTTGGTGATGCCCTGGCCGACGGCGAGCACGCCGCCCCCCAGGGCGAGCAGGCGGTCGGGGTCGAGCAGGTACGAGCTGACGGCGGCGACCGCGTCGTCCACGTCGACCTCGAGGCCGAGGGTCTCGACGGCCTGCTGCACCCACGGCTGGCGCGAGATGTCCTGCAGGGCGGCGGGCGCCGTGCGGATCACGTGGCCGACCTGCTCGACGAGCGCGGGCACGACCGCGGCGAGTATTCCGACGACCGCGCCGAGCACGAGGACGACGGAGACGACGACGCCGACCCAGCGCGGCGCGCCGGCCCGGGCGAGGCGCCGCACGACGGGCTCGAAGGCGAGGGCGAGGAAGAACGCGAGGCCGATGTAGACGAGGATCGTCGAGAGCGCCATCAGGGCGACGATGATGCCGACGCCCAGCCCGCCGCCGAGGGTCGCGATCAGGCCGAAGCGGAACGCCCCGGGGCGCCGCAGGGGGCTCGACGGCTCGTCACGTGAGGCGGCCGATCGCACGGACGACGAGGCGTCGGACGTGCCGGACGCACCGGACGGCGCAGTCGAGCGGCGAACGGAGCGGGCACGGTGCGAGAGGGCCATCCGACCATCCTGGCGGTCGCCGCAGCCGGAGGGCCGCCTGAGGGCTGCCGGAGCTGCTCCGAGGCCGCGCCGCGTCGCCGCTCAGATGGGCTTCTCGACCATCCCCCACGGCGAGTCGTGCCCCTCGGGCGAGGAGAGCAGGTCGAGGAACGGCCCGGCCGGGAACGCCTCCGGCCCGAGGATCCCGACGCCCGACCAGACGCCCGTGGCGAGCAGCTCGAGGGCGATGACCGGACCGAGCGCCGTCTGCCACACGACGGCCTGCGAACCGTACTCGCGCATCGAGGTCTCGTTGTCGGCCACGTGGTAGAGGTACGTCGACCGCGGCTGGCCGTCCTTGCCCGCGCCCCGCACCCAGACGCCCGCGCACGTCTTGCCCGACATCACGTCGCCGAGCGTCGCCGGGTCGGGCAACACCGCCGCGACCACGTCGCGCGGCGAGACCTGCACCCCCTTGACGTCGACCGGGGCCGTCCTGTCGAGCCCGAGCTTGTTAAGCGTCCTCAGCACGTCGATGAACTCCTGGCCGAGGCCGTACTTGAAGGTGACGCGCTTCGCGCTCGTCCAGCGGGGCATCAGCAGCACCTCCTCGTGCTCGACGTTGACGCACTCGACCGGGCCGATCCCCTCGGGGAAGTCGAAGACCTCGGGCTCGCTGAACGGGGCGGTGGTGTACCAGCCGCGCCCCTCCTCCCAGACGACCGGGGGGTTCAGGCACTCCTCGATGGTCGTCCAGATCGAGAACGAGGGGGCGAAGTCGTGGCCCTCGACGACCAGGTTCGCCCCGTCGCGGACGCCGAGCTCGTCGATCTCGCTGAACAACTCGTCCTCGGCCCAGCGGGCGAAGACGTCGGACATGCCGGGCTCGACGCCCATGCCCACGAGCGCGAGGCGTCCTGCGTCCCGCCACCGCGCCTCCTGCGCGAACTGCTCGTCGCCGAGCATGACCCCGGTCAGCTCGTGCGGCTCGTCGGGGTGCGGGCTCGACAGGCTCATCGCCATGTCGAGGTAGACCGCGCCGCCCGCGAAGGCGCCCTCGAAGATCGGCATCACGAAGCGCGGGTCGACGGCGTTCAGCACGTGCGTGATGCCGTGCTCGCGGATCAGGGCCGTGACCGAGTCGGCGCTCGACGCGTCGACCGAGGCGCCGAGGAGGCGCGGGTCGCCCAGCGAGTCGACCAGCGCCTGCGGGCGGGCCGGGTCGTGGTCGGCGACGACGAGCAGCTCGAAGAACGTGCGTCGCACGGCGATGCGGACGGCTGCGGAGCCCACGCCTCCCGCGCCGACGATCAGGATCCGGGCCGGTGCAGTCGGTGCCGCGTCGGGGCTGCCGGGTGCAGGGGCGGTCGGTTCAGGGGTCATGCCAGTCCTCCGTCGATGGAACGCGTGTAGATCTCGGGCTCGTCGGGCACGAGCACCTCCGTGTCGCGGTTCAGGCTCTCGCCGCGGAAGAACGGGCGGGACTCCGCGAAGGCCGACCAGACGACCATCAGCACGGCGCCGAGCAGCAGCGAGCCGATGCCGATCACGAAGGTGCCGCCGATGCCGAACAGCACCGTGTAGCCGTAGTCGGGCGCGAGCATGTCGACCACCGACTGCACGAAGGCGTACGTGAGCATCAGCGCGCCGAGCAGCGGCAGCAGCCCCTTGAACAGGAACGCCTGCCAGGACGACGTCAGCTCGCGCCGGAAGAACCAGACGCACGCGTAGCCGGTCAGCCCGTAGTAGAAGGCGATGGCGAGGCCCAGCGACAGGATCGAGTCCTGCAGCACGTTCGCGCTCACGAGCGTCATGACGACGTAGAAGACGATCGCGACGACGCCCATCACGAAGGTCGAGAACGACGGGGTGCGGAACCTCGGGTGCACCCGCCCGAACCGGGCGGGCAGGGCGCCGTAGACGGCCATCGCGAGGGTGCCGCGGGCCGTCGGCAGGATGGTCGTCTGTGTCGACGAGACGGCCGAGACGAGCACCGAGATGACGAGCACGACCGAGAGCGGGCCGAGCACCGGGTCCTTGAGCGCGAAGAAGACGTCGTCGGCGTTGGCCTCGTTCGCGAGGCCGATGCCCGTGCTGCCGAGGCCCGCGAACGACATCGCGACGACGGTGACGCCGACGTAGGTGACGAGCAGGATCGCCGTCGACAGCACGGCGGCGCGGCCGGGGGTGCGCTGGGGGTCCTTGGTCTCCTCGGTGAGGGCGAGGCACGCGTCCCAGCCCCAGTAGATGAACAGGGCGAGCAGCACGGCCTCGACGAAGCCCGACCAGTCGGTGAACGCGGTCGGGTCGAACCAGCTCCACTCGACCGGGGTCGCGTTCGGGGCGTCGCCCGTCGCGATCTTGTAGAGCGCGACGACGACGAAGAGCGCGAGGGCCACGTACTGGACGCCCAGCAGGACGTTCTGCACGCGTTCGCCCAGCTCGAGGCCGCGGTAGCTGACCCAGGTCATCAGGGCGATGAACACGACGCCGGTCGCCGTGACCAGCGGCACGTTCTCGGCCAGGGAGCCGTCGCCGACCATCAGCCAGGTGTACTGCCCGGCGATCTGCGAGAGGTTCGCCAGCACGACGATGCCGGCGATGGCGACGCCCCAGCCGCCCATCCAGCCGACGCGGGGGCCGAAGGCCTTCGTCACCCACGTGAAGGTCGTGCCGCAGTCGGGCACGGCCCGGTTCAGCTCCCGGTAAGCGAAGGCGATGAACAGCATCGGGACGAACGCCACGATGAACGCGATCGGCGCCTGCGCCCCGACTGCGGCGACCACGAAGCCGAGCGTCGCGACGAGCGAGTAGACGGGAGCGGTGCTCGCGAGGCCGATGACGGTCGAGCCCCAGAGGCCGAGGGTGCCCGCCGCGAGGCCTTTGCCGGCGACCGCGTCGACAGGGCGCGAGGAGGAGGTCGGCACGCGGCCGGGCGAAGCGTCGGGACCGCTCATGGCCAGAACGTAGTCCCGCGGCCCGGGCGTGTCAACGAGGCTTCCTCGCTACCACCCGGCCCGCCGCCCGGGCCGCCGTGCCGCGCCGCCGTACCGCCCGTGAACCGGGTTCCGAACCGTGAACTGCGCTGTGTCGCGGTTCGTGGTCCGGAACCCGGTTCTTCGTGTGCGCGGCGGGCAGGTCAGCGAGCTGTGCGCAGCCCGGCGACCAGCCACGCGACCGCCACGAACAGCAGGGTGACGATCGTCAGCACCTGCCCGCCGTACGCGACCGCGGTGATCGAGGAGGCGCCGAGCGCGAACCCGACCGGGGTGGAGAACACGACGGTGCGGACGAGGGCCACCACCGTCCAGGGCACGAGGGCCCAGCCGGCCACGCCCCGGACGCCGTCGCGGGAGCGCGCTGCCAGCACGGCGCCCACGAGGGCCGCGACGACGGACACGAGCGTGAGGAGGAGGACCGCGAGCGTCCCCGGGCCCGCGGCGAGGACGGCCGGGATGAACGCGAGGACGGCGACGAGCACCTGGGTGACGGCAGCGATGCGCAGTGCGACGCGTCCGGCGGGCGAGGTCGCGCAGATGCCCCCTCGGCCGCTGACCAGCCAGAGCGCCACGGACGTGGCGAGGGTCGCGACCAGGGCGAAGACCGGCAGGACCGCGTACAGCGAGGTCGTCGAGAGAGCGGCCAGGCCGATCAGGAAGCGCGCGGCCGTGACCAGGGCGCCCAGACCGGCGAGCGCGCCCGCGACGACGAGCGCCCTGCGGTCGAGTCCGGCGGGCACGGGCGGCCGCGTCGGACCCCGCTCGGGGTCGCGGGCCGAGGCAGGAGTCGTCGCCGATTCGCTCATGCCCTGACGATATCGACAGACCGTCCCGTGTGGCACGTCACGCCGACGCCGGAGAGCGAGAGTGATCGGAGCCGGCTGGCCCGCGGGGACAGGGTTCCTGGGCACGCCGACACCGGATCACGCGCGGATCACGGGATACGGGCCGGTGGCACACGGTGCGGGACGGGAGCGCAGACGCGGAGGTGGCCCGCCCGGCCCGGCCCGGCGGGCCCCGCCGGGGGGGGGGGCGGGGACGGCGCCCCGGGGAGGGGGGGGGCCCCCGGCCCACGGGAGGGGGG
>NZ_CAUPYL010000052.1:0-13749 GCF_963515265.1 uncultured Frigoribacterium sp. | reverse complement strand
GCCCGGCGCTGCCGGCGCTGCCGGCGCTGTCGGCGCTGCCGGCGCTGCCGGCGCTGCCGGCGCTGCCGGTACTAGCCCGCCGCTCGTCCGCCTCCCTGCCTCCGCGTCGAGGAATCAGGTGCCGGCGTCGACGCTGGACTCGGGACCGGGCTGGGCGGCACAGGTCGTCGTCGACGCCTGAGTCCTCGACGCCGTCGACGCCGTCGCCGCAACGCGCGACGGCACCGCCGCGCGGGCGGCCACCTACGCGAGGGGGCGCCGCGACTTCGGCATGCGCGCGATCACCCGGTCGTACGAGTTGCCCACGAGGTCCTCGACCATCGTCGCGGGCAGGTCGCCCGACAGGTCGAGCGTGATCCAGTGCCGTTTGTTGAGGTGCCACCCCGGAGTGATCTCGGGGTGCTCGGCACGCAGCTGCTCGGCGTGCTCCGGCACCGCCTTGAGCGAGACGGACGGCTGGTCAGTGTCGACGGGCACGAGGGCGAAGATCTTCCCGCGCACCTTGTACACGGCGATCTCGAGCCCGAACGGGAACGTCAGCTCGGCAGAGGGCTGCTCGGCGCAGATCGCCTGCACCTGCTCGGTCGTCGTCGCCACGGGCCCAGGATGCCACGCGCCGCAGGATGCCACGCGCCGCAGGTCGTGGCGAGGAGGCGCCGGCCAGGTCTCGACACTCTCGCCGCCGACGGCACGGCCGGGTGGTCGCGACGCCGCGCGACCGCCTACCGTCGTCGACATGATCAGGGAACTCCTCCTCGTCCGCCACGGCGAGAGCACCGCGAACGTCGCCGCCACGGCCGCCGAGGCAGCCGATTCCGAGACGATCGACGTCGACGAGCGCGACGCCGACGTCCCCCTCAGCGAGAAGGGGATCGAACAGGCGCGCGCGCTCGCCTCATGGCTCGACGGCCTCGACCCGGGCGCGGTCGCCGGGGGCGACGGAGGCAGCGGCACCGCCTTCTGGTGCTCGCCCTACCTGCGTGCCCGACAGACCATCGAGACGGCGGCGGACGAGGCCGGTCTCGACCCCACGATCCGCGTGGACGAACGACTCCGCGACCGCGAGCTCGGGGTGCTCGACCTGCTGACCCGTCGCGGGGTCGAGGTGCGGCGCCCCGAGGAGGCGGCGCGACGACACCGGCTGGGCAAGTTCTACCATCGTCCGCCCGGCGGTGAGTCCTGGGCCGACGTGGCCCTCCGCGTCCGCTCGGTGCTCCGCGACCTCGACGACCTGGCCGACGAGACCGACACCCAGCGCGTCGTGCTCACCGCGCACGATGCCGTCATCATGCTCGTCGTCTACGTCTGCACCGGGATGAGCGAGGAGGACCTGCTCGAGTTCGCCCGCGGCAACACCGTCACGAACGCCTCCGTGACCACCCTGCGCCGCGAGGCGGGCGCCTCCTGGTGGACCCTCGACCGCTTCGCGGACGTCGACCACCTGGCCGAGCAGGACGCACCCGTCACCGTCCACGAAGGAGACCGCGATGTCCGACCGCACTGAGCACGTCATCACCCCCGAGCTGCTGCGCGACTGGCCCCTCCCGACCGCCGGCGACGGCAAGTACTCGCGAGGGCAGGTCGTCGTCGTGGGCGGAGCAGCGCGCACGCCCGGTGCAGCGATGCTCGGCGCGCTCGCAGCGCTGCGCGTCGGCGCGGGTCGTCTCACGCTCGCCGTCGCCGGCTCGGTCGCCCCGCACGTCGCGGTGGCCCTGCCGGAGGCGGGCATCGTTCCCCTGGGCGAGACCCCGGAGGGGCATGTGGTCGGCTCTTCGCTGGGGGCCGCGGCCGAGGACCTGCAGGGCGCCGACGCCGTGCTCGCCGGGTCGGGGCTCGACGACGCCGACGAGGCCGAGGCCCTGGTGCGCCTCCTGCCTGACCTCGTGGGGGACGAGACGGTGGTCGTCCTCGACGCGTTCGCCCTCGGGGTGCTGCCGCGCTGCGGGGGTGCGGTCGACCGGCTGCGCGGCCGACTGGTCATGACCCCGAACACGAGCGAGGCCGGCCGGCTGCTCGACCGAGACGTGGACGACCTGCCGAGCGACCTGCTCGAGATCGCAGCCCGGTGGGAGGCGGTGGTCGCCTGCCAGAGCCTGGTCGCGTCCCCGGACGGGCGGCTCCTGCGCTCGGGTGCCGGCCACGTCGGCCTGGGCACCTCGGGCAGCGGGGACGTCCTCGCAGGGGCCGTGGCGGGGCTCGCCGCCCGGGGGGCCACGCCGGCACAGGCCGCGACGTGGGCGACCCACGCCCATTCGTCGGCGGGCGACCGGCTGGCCGTCGGAGTGGGGCCCCTCGGGTTCCTCGCGAGCGAGCTGCTCGCGGAGCTGCCGCGCGTGCTCGTCGAGGTCGGCTCCTAGGCCGAGGAACGCGCGTCAGGCCACGCCGGGTCGCGTGTCGTCGTCGCCGGCGCCGCGTCGTGGAGCGGCTGGATGGGGAGCCCAGACGGCGGCCGCGGCCGCCGCCGTGTTCGCGGCCGTCAGGCGTTCGTCAGCTCGCGCTCTGCCGGTGTCGCGCTCCGCGCCTCCTTGGCGGACGTTCCGAGCCGGTCCTTGAGACGGAGGGCAGGGCCCTCGACGAAGCGGTGCGAGAGGTACGCCGTCACGACGGACGCGGCGATCACGGCCACGACGCCGAACGCACCGGGGACGACGGGGGTGATCAGCGCGATGAAGACGACGTGCCACAGGTAGATCGGGTACGAGAGAGCCCGGCCGAACCAGGCCACGGGGCTGAGCGAGAGCACCCGGGCGGGGAGCGACGGCCGGGAGACCAGGCCGCCGATCAGCAGTGCCGACGCGATCGCCACGCCGGGCAACATCACCGTGAACGTCGTGACGCTCTGCTGCCAGCCGCTGCCGATCACCGCCAGGGAGCCGACGACACCGGCGAGGCCGACCCAGGTGGCGACGCTGCCGAGGCCTCCGCGGAAGAGCGCCTGCCCCTTCTCGGAGCCCATGACGAGCGCCAGCCCGCAGCCGAGCAGCAGGGGAGCCACGTTCAGCACCGGGCTGAAGTAGATGTCGGGCGTGGACCCGCCCCCGGGTGCCTCGAAGAGGAAGCCCGACGCCACCACGGAGGCCACGACGAGTGCGCCGAGCACGGCGACCATGACCCGGCGTGTGGCGACGACCGCGATGAGGAGCATGAGGAGGGGCGGCCAGACGATGTAGAACTGCTCCTCCATCGAGAGGCTCCACATGGGCGAGAAGACGCCCTGCGACTCGCCGAAGAACGAGCGGGCGACGTTGCCCGTGTAGGTGAGCGCGACCGCGGCAGCGCCGAGGGCGCTCATGGTCGAGCCCTGGTAGTCGCCGATCAGCCACCACAGGGCGGCGCCGACGACCACCACGGCGAGCAGCGTCGGGTAGAGGCGCAGGATGCGCCTCACCCAGAAGCGGCCCAGGCGGATGCGGCCTGTGCGGGCGTGCTCGCCGAGGAGCAGCGTCGTGATGAGGTAGCCGGAGAGCACGAAAAAGACGTTGACGCCCACGAATCCGCTGCCGAAGCCGGGCACGTGCAGGTGGTAGAGCACCACGAACGCGATGGCGACCGTGCGCAGGCCGTCGAGCGGCAGGACGCGGTCGCGGCGCGTCGATGTCGTCGGAGAGGCGAGGGGCATCGGGCCAGTCTGCCTGGCGGACCTCCGATCTGCCCGGGTGCGGTCACCCCGGGGCGGCGAGGTGCGCGGGGCGGACAGGCGCGTCGTGCGCGTCGAGGGGGCAGGCGCGTCGAGCGCGTCGAGCGCGTCGTGCGCGTCGAGCGCGTCGAGCGCGGCGAGGGGGCAGGCGCGTCGGGCGCGTCGGGCGCGTCGACGATTCAGGAGGCGGTGGCGAGAGCGGGCAGGGAGCGTGCCGGGACGGCGACAGGGCGTCGGCGACTCCTGAGTCGTCGACGCCCTGTCCGAGGGCGCTGCGAGGCGCGGACCTCGCGTGACCGTCAGGCCGAGGGAGCCTCGGCGTGTGCGCCCGAGCCGTCGCGGGTCTCCTGACGGGAGCTGCTGCCGTCGCCGGCTCCGGCTGGCCGGCCGTGGCCCACTCGTCGAGGCAGGGCGAACACCAGCGCGAAGGCGACGAGCGCGAACGCCGCGCTGACGCCCATGGCCGCGGCGGAGGCGTCGGTGAAGCCCGCGGCGCGACCAGCCGCCGTCGCCAGCTCGCGGCCGCCGGGCAGCGACCCGAAGAGCACGCTGCCGATGATGGCGATGCCCACGGCCGAGCCGATGCGCTGGATGGCGGAGATCACGGCGCTGGCCGAGCCGGCGTCCTGCGGGTCGACCGTGGCCACGATGAACTGCACGTTCGGGGCGATGAAGAAGCCGTTCCCGAGGCCGGCCACCAGCAGCGGGACCAGCAGGATCCAGTTGGTGAGGTCGGCCGGCTCGACGACGAGGAGGATGATCCACATCGCTCCGAGCCCGATCGTGACGAGCGCCGTGCCGAGCACGAGCACGTTGCGGCCGAGCTTCTGGGCGAGCTGGTTGCTCTGCGACGACGAGATGATGCTGCCGACCGCGAACGGGATGGCGACGGCGCCGGAGGCGAGGGCGCTGTTCCCGAGACCCGACTGCCAGAGCAGCGAGATCGTGAAGAAGATGCTCGTGAAGGCCGCGAAGTAGACCAGGGCCAAGACGACTCCGCCTGTGAACTGCGGGTGGGAGAACAGCTTCGGGGGCACCAGCGGCGTGCGTCCTCGGCGGGTGTAGGCCACCTCCCACAGCCCGAACAGCACGAGCAGCACGAGGCCGCCGGCGATGCTCAGGTAGGTCCACAGGGGCCAGCCCTCGTCCTGTCCCTGGATGAGCGGGACGAGCAGCGCGACGAACGCCGCCGACACGAGCAGCAGGCCGAACCAGTCGAGCCCGCGCTCGGGGCGAGGCACGGACTCGTCACGACGGGGGAGCAGCACGGCGGCCGCGATCAGCGTGATGATGCCGAAGGGCAGGTTCACGAAGAACACGAGACGCCAGCCGTGCTCGTCGCCGAACGCCTGGATGAGCAGTCCGCCGATGATCGGACCGAGGGCCGACGAGACGCCGATGACGGCTCCCATGATGGCGAAGGCCTTGCCGCGCGACCGCCCCGGGAACAGCAGCTGGATGAACGCCGTCACGGCCGGCACGAAGATGCCGCCCGCGAGCCCCTGCACGACGCGGAACACGACGAGCTGGTGGTCGCTCGTCGCCACGCCGCAGGCGAGGCTCGCGAGCGTGAAGAGCAGCACGCCGGAGAAGTAGACCCACTTGTGCCCGATGCGGTCACCGATGCGGCCGGCCGGGATGAGCGTCAGTCCGAAGGCCAGCGCGTAGCCCGAGATGATCCACGAGAGGGTCGACTCGGAGGCGTCGAGGTTCGTCCTGATCGTCGGCAGCGCGACGTTGACGATCGTCGTGTCCAGCAGGGCGATGAACATGCCGAGCAGCAGCGCCGACAGGGCGAGCCACGACTGGCGGGGGATGGCGGGCGCCGGGGCGGCTGCCCGGGCGGTGGCGTCGGTCATGGAGATGCCTTTCAGGGGGCAGGGTCGGGTGCCCGGCGGGTGGCCGGAAGAGGGAGACGGGAGTCGAGGAGGCGGTCGTCACCGACCGGGGGAGCCGGGGGTCAGTGCGTGCCTGGCCCCCGCCTCCTCGTCGGCGACGATCTCGGGGAGCGCGTCCACGAGCGTGTCGTGCCAGTCGAGCTCGGCGCGGAGCCGGTGCTCTCGGTGCGCCATCGCGTGCTTCTCGGCGACGGAGAGCCAGGGGCTGGCGCGACGGTGGTGCTCGATCTCGTCGTCGAGGAGGCGACGGACCGCTCGGCGGCGTTCGTGGACCGTGTCGATCAGGTCGTCGATGGCATCGGGGTCGACGCGGGTCAGCGCGAGGTCGAAGGGGTCGGGCCGCAGCACGACGGTCTCGAGCGCGTGCCGGCGGGAGTCGGCGAGGGCCGTGCGGCCGTCGTCGGTGATCGCCCAGACCTGTCGCTCGGGGAAGTTGCCCTCGCGCTCGGTGCGGACGGGGGCGAGCAGGCCCTCGGCGGCGAGGCGCTTGAGGGCGCCGTACAGCCCGCCGACCGAGATGTCGGTCCACTGGTGGACGTGTTCCTGCTCGGCCTGGAGCTTGAGCTGGTGCCCGTGCATCTCACCGTGGCGTGCGAACGAGTCGAGCACGAAGAGGCGGATGGAGGACACCGAGGTACTCTCGCACGAGTAGTCGTTCGTGTCAAATAAAGTGCAGGCCACGCAACCTCGGGGTCACTGCGAGGTCACTGCGGGGTCGCCGCGGGCGCGCTCAGGCGTCGAGCAGGCCGGACGCGTCGGAGACCGGGCTCCGGGCGCTCCGCCCCGGCCACCGACGCCGCCGATGCCGACGCCGACGCCGACGCCGACGCCGACGCCGCGAGCGGAACCGCTGACGCAGCCGCCGCCGCGCTGTCGAGGACTCAGGCGCGGGAAGCGGCGAGCTCGGCGACGTCGCGCATCACGGGCGCGAGCGACGGCGACTCCTGATCGCTCAACAGCAGCGCCGCGCGCTCGGGAGCGAGCCCGGCGAAGCACTCGCCGATGGTGACGCCGTGCCCGGGGCGCGAGACGACCCGGAGGTCGTCGCCCGCCGAGACCTCGCCGCCGACGACCACCTTGAGGTAGGCGCCGGGCCTGCCCTCTTCCTGGAACCGCCGTACCCAGCCCCGTTCGCCGAGTCGACGCGCGAACGTCGCGCACGGAGTCCGCGGCATGGTCACCTCGAGGACGAGACGCTCGCCGACGGCCCACCGCTCGCCGATGACGGCGCCGGTGACGTCGAGGCCCGACGTGCGGAGGTTCTCGCCGAACGAGCCGGGAAGCACCTCGCGGCCGAGGAGGTCGGCGAAGTGGTCGGCGTCCTCGTCCGCGAAGGCGTACACGGCCTTGTCCTCGCCGCCGTGGTGGGCACGACTTGCCTGGACGTCACCCCGCAGGCCGAGCTTGCGGACGGGCACCGGCCCCGTGACCGGTCGTTTGTCGATCGCGGTCACGCCGACGCTGCCGGAGTCGTCGAGCAGAGCGTGGACGCGGCAGATCGCGGTGACGTGGGGCATGGGGCCATCGTGCCCGAGACCACGACCCTCGACAAGGCGGACAGCGCACGGCGGGCGCGCGAGACACGGTGCGGCGGCGGCGTGCCTCCGGGCCTGCGACCGTGTCGACGTTCGTCAGCGCGTGACTGCCTCGCGGGCGTGGAGCAGCCCCAGCTCGGACCGTCGGGGCAGGCCCTCCCAGTCCCCGGCCGCCAGGCAGACGAACGCCCCGACCGTCACGGCGGTCTGCAGGCGGGTCGGTGCGTCGTTCCCGGCCGCGAGCTCTGCGAGGTAGCCCGCGACGAACGCGTCTCCGGCCCCGACCGTGTCGTGGGCGACGATCGGCACGGCCTCCTGCGTGACGAGCTGGCCGTCGACCATCGCCACGGCACCGGCCGCACCGCACTTGACCACGGCCTGCCGCGGACCGAGCTCGGCGAGGCCGCGAGCCAGTGCAGAGGCAGCGGCCGCGGCATCGGAGGGGGAGCCGGCGGCGGCGTCGGTCACGAACGACGCCGAGGCGGCCGGTCCGAGCAGCATCGCGGCTTCGTCCTCTCCGGCGAAAAGCACGTCGCAGCCGGCTGCGAACTCCCGGCAGAACGTCGCGGCGTCGTCCGTCGACCACAGGGCACGCCGGTAGTTGACGTCGAACGACACCAGGACCCCCGCCTCACGGGCGACGTCGGCGGCTCGGCGGACCGCCTGCGCCGCTGAGCCGGAGAGCGCCGGCGTGATGCCGGTCACGTGCAGCACGTCCGCCGAGGCGATGGCCGCCTCGTCGAGGTCGGCGGCCGACAGACGCGATCCGGCGCTCCCGGCCCGGTAGTAGGTGACGTTCTGCGAGGTCGAGGTCCGACGTTCCTTGATCATCAGGCCGGTCGCCGCGCCGTCGTCGATCGTGACCCGGGCGTCGACGCCCTCGGCGCGGATCTCCCGAGCGACGAGACGGCCGACGGAGTCGTCGCCCACTCGGCCGAACCAGATCACGTCCACGCCGAGCCTGCTCAGGCCGATGGCGACGTTGGACTCCGAGCCGCCGATGCCGAGCTGCATCGTGCTCGCGTGGGCGAGCGGCCCCGGCTCCGCGTTCGAGAGCAGCCCCATGGTCTCGCCGAGCGTCACGACCCGTGGCCGCCTGGTCGAGCTGCAGGAGGCGGCGGTCGCCTCCCTCATCGCGCCTCCCCGGCCTCGTGGGCCAGCCCGACGACGCGGCGTGCACGCTCCTCGAGGGCGCTCGCAGCGCCTCCGGCGAACGCGTCACGCAGGAGCGGACCGCCGAGGCTCACGGCGAGGGAGCCCGCGCGGATCCATGCCGGGACGTCGTCGAGCTCGATGCCGCCTGACGGCACGACCTCCAGCTCGGGGAAGGGGCCGCGCAGCTGCCCCAGGTAGCCGGGCCCCACCGTCGAGGCGGGGAAGAGCTTGACCGCGGTTGCGCCCGACGCCCAGCTCGACCAGAGCTCGGTCGGCGTGAGGCCACCGGGGTAGAAGGGCACGCCGCGGCTCGTGATCGCGGCGGCGATGGCCGGCGACGTGATCGGCGTCACGATGTAGGAGGCGCCGTGGTCGACGGCGGACAGGCCCTGCTCGACCGTGGTGACGGTCCCCACGCCGATCTCGGCTGCGTCGGCGAAGCGCCGGGCGAGCTCGGGCAGCACGGCCAGGACACCTGGCGTCGTGAGCGTCAGCTCGATGCTCTGGATGCCTCCGCGGACGAGGGCCTCGACCACGGGCTCGAGCTCCCCGGCCGTGGGCGCGCGGAGCACGGCGATGACGCGCGATCCTCGGAGAGCAGCTGAGGCGGGCGTCCGGCCACTCGGGCCGGTCAGGGCCTCAGCGGCCGTGGACGTGCTGCTGACGGTCATCGTGAGTCCTTCGCGCCGGTGCGGTGGTCATGACCAGTATGACCCGAGGCACGGGAGAAGGCTGACCCGCGCGGGGCCCGGGCCTGAGCTCGCTGCCGCTGGGCGAGCTCTCGGCGGCGGGACCAGCTGTGGTGTGCCTCGTCGGGCCGACGACGTGGCAGGCGCCACCGTCGGCCAGGTCGCGAGCGTCCGTGCGTCGACCGGCGTCCGGTCGCGTCGTCCCGCCCGCGGCCCGGACCTGGTGTCCGTCCGGTCGACAGGTCGTCGCGGACGCGCGTGCGCGTCGGCGGCACGGGCCCGGCAGCCGTCCCGTCACGGTGCATCAGGACCGCCGCCTCGATCGCGGCCAGGACGACGTCCCAGTGCTCCGTGATCAGGTCGTAGCTGAGGTGCACGGGGATCCGCCGGCGGATGAAGGTCGCCATGTCCTTGCTGACGTCGGCGTCGAACCGGTCGGCGTGCCACTTTCGCCCGTCCGTCTCGACTCCGAGCACACCGTTCACGACCAGGTCGGTGTGGCGGCCGAAGCCGACGGGCACCTGCGAGGTGACGTGGAAGCCCGCCCGCCGGAGCCGCGTGCGCACGACGCTCTCGAGGATGCTCTCGCTGTCGGCGTCGACCCAGTCGGCGATGCCGCGGGCGTCGGCGGGCAGACGGGCGAGGACCCCGGAGAACTCGGCGTCCGAGAGGCGCGCCTGGTGGAGGGCCCAGTCGCAGAGCGCGACCGCGATCTCGAAGTCCTCCTCGAGGACTGCGCGGACGAGGGCGTCCGCGATCGAGACGACGGCTACGCCGCCTCGCTCGCGGACTTCGACCGGATCCCACACGACCCGTGATCGTCGACACCGACGGAGCCGCGCGGCGTGGGGCGGGACGGAGACGCAGACCGTCTCTGGACGATCCCACATCCAACCGCCGAGGTGGAACAGGGCGGAGGCGCCCGTCAGCCGCCCGCCGACCCGGACCGCCGTGACGCGGTCGTCGTCGAGGGGCAGGTTGCTGTACCAGCCGAGGCGCGGCCGATGGAGGTCGCCCGACCGCACAGCCCTGGTCAAGTCGCGATCCGTCGCGCCGGCCCGGCGGAGCTGCTGGCGGGTGGCGAAGCCCCCGGCGTCGCCGACGATGTCGGTGAGGGTGCTGGTGTGCATGCCGACACTGTCGCGCGGCGTCCGCTCTCGCCGCCGAGGGCCGGCGGGCCGCTGGGGACGGCCGTGGTTCGTCGGGGGGCTGAGGAGGGATCGCCGACCCGACGTGCCGGTGCGGCCGTGCTGTCGACGAGTCAGGTCCTGGCGCCCGCCCGACCCCGGCTCGGCGCGTCGTGACCCGGTGACCGACTGCGTGTCCTGATCCGTCGACAGCGCCCCGGCGGCGACGGCGTCCGAGGGACCCGCCGAGCGGACCTCACGAGCGCGGGGGCGCCCTCGGCGCCCTCCGCGCCCTTGACTCCCCTTCGAGCCCGTTCCTAGGGTGGAAGTGCGCGGTCACGGGAGACCAGCGGCCGTCGCGCACGATCCACACGTCGAGGAGGACGCATGCAGATCGACCGCAGGGGGCTGCTCGTCGGGGCGGCGGGGCTGGCAGGCGTCACGGCGCTCGCGGGCTGCGCGCCCCGCGCAGAGCGGACCGAGATCGGCGACTGGCCGACCGAGGTGGGCGACGAGCCCGTCACGATCGACTGGTGGAGCGCCAACATCGCCACCAACGAGGGCGGCGACCTCCGCCCCCGCCTGATCGAGGAATTCAACAGGCAGTACCCGAACGTGCGGATCAACCTCGTCGCGGCGCCTGCCGACACCGACACGAACCGCACGACCCTGACGACCCAGATCGCGGCCGGCTCGCAGAGCCCCGACGTCATCCACGGCGACATCGCCTGGCCCGGCCAGTTCGCCGAGAACTCCCTCGCCACGCCCCTCAGCACGCTCGTCCCGGACGACTTCTGGGACCAGTACCCCGAGGGCCTCCGCTCCGCCGCGAGCGTCGACGGCGAGTACTACATGTTCCCCGTCTACATCGACAACTCGTTCCTGGTCTATCGGCAGGACCTCCTCGACAAGCACGGCCTCCAGGTGCCGGGGTCGTGGGAGGAGGTGGTCGAGACGAGCAAGGCGCTGATCGACACGGGGGACGTCGACTACGGCTTCGTCTTCCAGGGCAACGTCTACGAGGGCATGACGTGCAACGCGGTCGAGTTCGTGGCCGACGCCGGCGGCCGCTTCACCGACGAGGACGTGACCGAGTCCACGGCGACGAGCTCGGAGGCGCGACGCGGGCTGGAGTTCATGGCCTCGCTGGTCTCCGAGGGCGTGACGCCCCGCGCCTCCTTGACGTACATCGAGCAAGCGAGCCTGGACGCCTTCACGACGGGGCGGGCGGCGTTCCTCCGCAACTGGTCGTACGCGTACGACACCGCGAACAGCCCCGAGGCGTCGAGCGTCGCGGGCAAGATCGGCATCCGCTCGCGACCCGGGTTCGACGGCACGGACGAGACGCACACGACGATCGGCGGCTGGGGCAGCTACATCAACCCGCACACCGCGAAGCCGGCCGCGGCCCTGGCGTGGGCGCGGTGGCTGGCCGACGAGGACGCCCAGCAGCTGATCGTGCGCGAGGGCGGCGTGATCCCGGCGCGGACCGCGTCGCTGACGAGCCCCGACGCGAAGGCCGCGGCCAAGCCGCAGTACGCGATCGCGGCCGACTACACGCTCGTGCCGAGGCCGACCGCGACCGCCTTCTACCCGAAGGTCTCGCAGGGCATCTACGTCAACGCGAACTCGATCGCCGCCGGGCAGTCGGCCGTCGAGACGGGCACCAGCCGGATGCAGCGGCAGATGGACGTGGCACTCGCCGGGCAGGCACTGTGATGAGCGTTCAGGAGGAGACGACGACGACCCGCCCGGACACCGCGCTCTCGACGACCACGGGGCCGCCGACGCCTGAACGCTCAGCGCGCACCTCGCTCGCCCGCACCCGCAACCGCGCCGCGTGGCTCTTCGCGAGCCCGGCTCTGCTCGTCATCCTGCTGGTCACCGTGTTCCCGGTGATCTACTCGGTCGTGCTCAGCTTCGCGCGGGTCACGATCGACTACGACGGGTTCCAGGTCGAGGAGTACACGCTCGCCAACTACGGCGCGCTGCTCCAGAGCCAGGACTGGTACCGGGCCCTCGGCTTCACGATCCTCTACACGGTCGTCACGGTGACGATCGAGCTCGTGCTCGGCATGCTGTCGGCGCTCGTGCTCGAGCGGCTCGGCGTGACGCGGGGCTGGATGCTCGCCCTTCTGCTGATCCCGTGGTCGCTCGTCACGATCGTCTCCGCGCAGCTCTGGAAGTACATCTACGACTCGACCTACGGCATCGCCACGTGGGGGATCGCCCTGGTCACGGACAGCCCGCCCGTGATCCTCGGCGAACCGGTCAGCGCCGCGGCCGCGCTCATGGTCGCCGACATCTGGAAGACCACGCCGTTCGTCGCGATCATCCTGCTCGCGGGCCTGGTGATGATCCCCGACGAGCAGTACGAGGCCGCCGAGCTCGACGGCTCGAGCGCGTGGTCGACTTTCTGGCGCGTCGTGATGCCGCAGCTGCTGCCGACGTTCACGATCGCCGTCCTGTTCCGGGTGCTGCAGGCGTTCGGCGTCTTCGACCTCCCGTTCGTCCTCACCCAGGGAGGCCCCGGCACCTCGACCCAGACCCTCGCGATCATGGGCTACAAGGTGCTCTTCCAGGACATCAACATCGGCCCGGGAGCCGCGATCGCCACGTCGACCGCCCTGATCGTCGGGCTCGGCTGCCTGCTGTTCCTCCGGGCGTTCCGCAACCAGGCGAAGGGAGGCGACTGATGGCCCGCACCAAGATCCGCCGCGGCTGGCGCCGCTGGGTCAACGTGGTCAACATCGGCGGCGTGCTCATCGCCCTCGTGACCGCGATCCCGCTCTACTGGCTCGTGGTGTCGTCGTTCAAGACGGCTCCCGAGGTCGCGGCGTCGCCTCCCACGGTCGTTCCCCGGACCTGGACGCTCGAGAACTACGTCACCGCGTTCGTCTCGAACGACCTCGCGGTCTACATGCTCAACAGCGTGATCGTGGCCGTCAGCACCACGGTGCTCGTCCTGGGGCTCGCGCTCTTCGCCGGCTACGCGCTCACCGGCCGCAAGCTCAAGGGCGGCACCACGATCATGACGACCCTCTTGATGCTGTCCGTGTTCCCCGCGATCGCGGTCCTGACGCCGATCTACCTGATCGAGCGGCAGCTCGGCCTGCTCAACAGCTACCCCGGCCTGATCATCCCCTACGTCGCCTTCAACCTGCCGTTCGCCATCTGGATCATGCGCAACTACCTCGCCGGCATCCCCACCACCATCGAGGAGGCGAGCGAGATCGACGGCGCGTCGCCCCTCCGCACCGTGTTCTCCGTCATCCTGCCCATGTCGAAGCCGGGCCTCTTCACGGTCGGCGTCTTCACGTTCACCGCGTCGTGGAGCGAGTTCCTCATGGCGCTCACCTTCAACAGCGAGACGTCGTTCCGCACGATCCCCGTCGGCATCGCGCTCTTCGGCACGCAGTTCACCGTGCCGTACGGGGCGATCTTCGCGGCGTCGGTCTCGGCGACCGTGCCCATCGTGATCCTGGTGCTGATCTTCCGCCGGTCGATCGTCTCCGGACTGACGTCGGGGGCGGTCAAGGGCTGAGACGAGGAGGCGCGGGCCCGGTCGCGTCGAGGACTCAGGCACCCGAGGCGGTCGGCGTCGCCGGACCGGCCCGGGGGCCGGTGCGCGGTCGTCGTCGCCTGAGTCCTCGACGGCCCTGGGCCGGCACCGCCGTGCCGGCGCCGATGTGCCGGCGCCGATGTGCC
>NZ_CAUPYL010000051.1:0-14202 GCF_963515265.1 uncultured Frigoribacterium sp. | reverse complement strand
TGCCGGGGTGGCGACGGTAGGCCGTGGCGTTGGTCTCCTGCAGGAACGAGATCGCCTCGGTGGCCTCGCGGCCCCCGTGCTCGTTCGGCAGCCACTCGCCGTCGTTCCGGCTGTAGTCGAGGTAGAGCATCGAGGCCACGGCGTCGACGCGGAGGCCGTCGACGTGGAACTCCTCGAACCAGTACAGCGCGTTCGCCACCAGGAAGTTCCGCACCTGCGAGTCGCCGAAGTTGAAGACGTAGGTGCCCCAGTCGGGCTGCTCGCCGCGACGCGGGTCCGAGTGCTCGTAGACGCTGCGGCCGTCGAAGCGGCCGAGGGCCCACTCGTCCTTCGGGAAGTGCCCGGGCACCCAGTCGACGATGACGCCGACGCCGGCCTGGTGCAGCCGGTCGATCAGGTAGCGCAGGTCGTCGGGGGAGCCCCAGGTGCTCTGCGGCGCGTAGTAGCCGGTGACCTGGTAGCCCCACGAGCCGCCGAAGGGGTGCTGCGCGAGCGGCATGAACTCGACGTGCGTGAAGCCGAGCGCGGTGACGTAGTCGACCAGCGGATCGGCCAGCTCGCGGAACCCGAGGCCGGGCTTCCACGAGCCGACGTGCAGCTCGTAGACGCTCATCGGGCCGGCGTGCTGGTCGGTCGCCGCTCGGCGCTCGAGCCAGGCGTCGTCGCCCCAGTCGTGGCCGGCCTCGGTGATGACGGAGGCGGTGGCCGGGGGGACCTCGGCGCGTCGTGCCATCGGGTCGGCACGTTCGACCCACTCGCCGTCGGGCGTGAGGATCTGGTACTTGTACGAGCCCTGGTCGACGCCCGGCACGAAGAGCTCCCACACGCCGTTGCCGTCGAGGCGCCGCATCGCGTGGCGCTCGCCCCACCAGCCGTTCAGGTCGCCGACGACGCGGACCGCCTGCGCGTGCGGGGCCCAGACGGCGAAAGAGGTGCCGCGGACGCCCTCGTGCTCGCGCACGTGGCTGCCGAGCACGGTCCAGAGCTGCTCGTGACGGCCCTCGCCGAAGAGGTAGAGGTCGAGGTCGCCGACGGTGGGGGAGAACCGGTACGGGTCGTCGGCGACCCAGGGGGCGCCTCCTTCGTAGTCGGCCGTCACCTGGTAGCCGCCGAGCGGTGCCGGGGCGACGCCCTGCCACAGCCCGTGCGCGTGGTGCTCGAGGACGACGGCCTCGCCGGAGGCGCCCGTCACGCTGACGGAGCCGGCGAGCGGCCGGACGACGCGCACGACGGTGACGCCGTCGACGGTGTGCTCGCCGAGGAGGGCGTGCGGGTGGGCGTGCCGACCCTCGGCCGCGGCCAGCACCTCGGCGTCGTCGAGCGTGGGGAGCTGACGCGCGGACGCCGCGGGCTCTCGTCGGACGTCCGGGGGCGTCGGGTCCTCGTGGAGGACGGGGCGCTCCGCGGCCTGCTCGGCCGGGGTCGCCTCGTCGAGCTCGAGGACGGGCCGCTCCTCGGTCGGGACCGGGGCGGGCACGGACGAGGCGAGGAGGGGCTCGTCGGCCTCGGCCGGGTCGGACGGCTCGTCCGGTTCGTCCGCAGTGGTCGGCTCATCGGCGGTCGTCGGCTCGTCGAGGGGCAGCGGGGGCTCGGCCGTGACGGGCGGGTCGTTCTCGTCGGGCACCGAGGTGACCGGCCCGGCGACGTCGGGCTCGGCGACGTCAGGCTCGGCAGCGACGGGCTCGGCGACGTCGGGCCCGACGTCGACGGGCTCGGCAGCCGTGGGCTCGGCAGCCGCGGGGTCAGGGGCGACGGGCTCCGGGGCGACCGGCTCGGGCTGGACGGGCTCGCGACGGTCGCCGTCTCGGGAGGAACCGTGTCGGGAGAAGATGCTCATGGTGTGTCGCCTTCCTACGGCGCTCGGGTGAGGTCGACGGACAGCACGTGCACGGGCTCGACGAAGGCGTCGAGGCGGACGTAGTTGTCGTCGCCCCAGGTCCACGACTGGCCGGTGATGAGGTCGCGCACCGTGTACGTCCCGCCCGGCTGCAGGCCGAACTTGGTGACGTCGAGGTGCACGGTGGTCTCGCGGGCCGAGTGGGGGTCGACGTTGGCGACGACGATGATCGCGTCGGCCCTGCCGCTGCGCGTGTGCGCCCGCGACAGGTACTTCGAGTAGACGAGGACGGCGTCGTCGTCGCTCGAGTGCAGGTCGAGGTTGCGGAGCTGACGGAGGGCCGGGTGCGAGCTGCGGATGCGGTTGAGCTGGGTCAGGTAGGGGGCGAGGGTCGCGCCCTCCGCCTCCGCGCCGGCCCAGTCGCGCGGCTTGTACTCGTACTTCTCGTTGTCGATGTTCTCCTCCGAGCCCGGACGGGCGACGTCCTCGAAGAGCTCGTAGCCCGAGTACACGCCCCAGGTCGGCGACGCCGTCGCGGCGATCGCGGCCCGCACCTTGTACGCCGGGCGACCGCCGTACTGCAGGTAGGGGGTGAGGATGTCGTGGGTGTTGACGAACAGGTTCGGGCGCAGCCAGGCGCTCGTCTCCTTCGACAGCTCGTCGAGGTACTCCTCGAGCTCCCACTTCTCGTTGCGCCAGGTGAAGTACGTGTACGACTGGTGGAAGCCGACGCGGGCGAGCGCCTGCATCATGGCCGGCTTGGTGAACGCCTCGGAGAGGAACACCACCTCGGGATTGGTCTGCCGCACCTCGTGCAGCAGCCACTCCCAGAAGCGGACGGGCTTCGTGTGCGGGTTGTCGACGCGGAAGATCGTGACGCCGAGCTCGATCCAGTGCCGCACGATGCGGAGCACCTCGCGGCTGACGCCCTCGTAGTCGTTGTCGAAGTTCAGGGGGTAGATGTCCTGGTACTTCTTCGGCGGGTTCTCGGCGTAGGCGATCGTGCCGTCGGGCAGCGTCGTGAACCACTCGGGGTGCTCGGTGACCCACGGGTGGTCGGGCGAGCACTGCAGGGCCAGGTCGAGCGCCAGCTCGAGGCCCGTGTTCTTGGCGGTGTCGACGAACCAGCGGAAGTCGGCGAGGGTGCCGAGATCGGGGTGCACCGCGTCGTGGCCGCCGTCGGGCGAGCCGATCGCGTAGGGCGAGCCGGGGTCGTTCGGACCGGCGGTCAGGGTGTTGTTCGGGCCCTTGCGGAACGTCGTGCCGATGGGGTGCACGGGCGGGATGTAGAGCACGTCGAAGCCCATCCGCGAGATCGCGGGGAGGCGGCGGGCCGCGGTGCGGAACGTGCCGCTCTTCCAGGTGCCGTCGGGCAGCTTCTTGGCGCCCTCGCTGCGGGGGAAGAACTCGTACCAGCTGCCTACCGCGGCGCGGCTGCGCTCGACGCGCAGCTCCTCCGGGGCGCTGCGCGTGACCAGGCTGGCCATCGGCTTGGCGGCGAAGACGGCGGCGAGGCGCGGATCGGTCGCGACGCGGAGCCGCGAGCCGGGGGAGAGCGCCTCGTTGGCGAGGGCCTTGGCCGCGTCCCGCACGAGGGTCGTGTCGGGGTAGCCGGGGGCGGCGGCGGCGAGGAGGCGGCTGCCGAGCGCGAAGGTCACCTCGACGTCCAGCTCGGCCGGGACCTTGATCTCGGCGGTGTGCAGCCAGGTGGCCCAGTCGTCCGTGTACGCCTCGACCTGCCAGGTCCAGTCGCCCTCCGTCTCGAGCTGCACCTCCGTCGTCCAGCGGTCGGTGCCGGGCAGGCCCGCGACGAGCGGGTGCCGGGACTCGGACCCGGAGGGGTCGGTCAGGACCAGGTCGGCGCCGACGACGTCGTGCCCCTCGCGGAAGACGGTCGCGCCGAAGGGCACGACCTCTCCGGCGAAGGCCTTCGTCGGGAAGTCCCGGTCGGGGGTGGTCGGGGAGAGCGCCGTGACGGGGATCCGCCCGACTCTGGGTTCGTATGCTGTCGCCACGGGGGCGACGCTACCCGGTCTCGAGGCCTGGCGTACCGCCTCCGTCGGGGACGGCGGGGGATCGCCGGGTGGCGTGCGACGCCCAGCCTGCGTCGAGACCGCTGACCCTCCAACTGGGTGGATGCGATCGCATCGAAATGTCTTGTCCGCCATCAGGGGGACCGGTACAGTCGGATCTGTCGACGCGGCCTGCCCGCCCGGGGTGCGATCCGCCCCGAGAGCCCGGCGCCCTCGACACGCTCGTCAGCACGACGGGCACCGTCCTGCCGTCACCCCGGTCGATCGCCGTGGTGCCGTCACGGGACGCTGCTGCAGCGCGCCCGGACCCGGCCCGAACCGGTCCGGTCGCCGGCAGCGGCCCCCGCTCGCGGTCCCGAGCGCCCTCCGCGGCGCGGCGGGGCGCTGCGACTCGCGCCGCACAGCACGAGGCCCCGCCCGTCCCGCGCCGAGGCGTGGTCCGAGCGGGGCTCGTGGTCGTCCCGTCAGGGGCGGCCGGTGCTACTTCGTGAAGCCGACGATCGTCCAGTCGAGGTCCGACGCCCCGGCGCGGGCGCCGTAGTTGGCGAGCTTCGGGCTCTGCGCCGAGACGAGCGGCTGCTGGATGATCGGCATCGAGTGCCCGATCTCCCAGATCGCCTCGTCGGCTTGGTTGTACAGGTCGGCCGCGGTGTCGGGGTCGCCCTCGGCGACCGCCTCGTCGAGCAGCGAGCTGATCTCGTCGCTCGAGACGCGGCCGTAGTTCTGACCCTGCTCGTCCTGGTTGTAGATGCTGACGCCCGAGGCCTGGTAGCCGGTGCCGGCCCAGACGAAGATCGTCATGTCGTAGTTGCCGGGCGTGACGTTGTCCTCGAAGAAGGCGTCCGTGCCGACCGCGTTGATGTCGAGCTTGATGCCGACCGCGGTCAGCTGGCTCTGGATCACCTCGGCGAGCTGCTGTGACACCGGTGCCGACGAGGGGATGGTGATCGAGATGGCGAGCTGCTCGCCGTCCTTCGCACGGACGTCGCCGTCCATCTCCCAGCCCGCGTCGTCGAGGATCTTGCCGGCCTCCTCGACGTCGTAGTTGCCCGTCTCGCCCGCGTTGTCCTGGTACGCCCCGTCGGTGCTGAGGTACAGGTGGTTGTTCAGCGTCGAGACCTCGTACGGCAGCGTGCCCGTGATGACCTTGCCGAGCGCGTCGCGGTCGACCGCGTGCTGGATCGCCTGGCGGACGGCCTCGTCGGCCAGGAGGCCCTTCGTGCTGAAGTCGACGTGGGTGTAGCGAGCCGAGGGGGCCGCGCGGAGCTCGCTGCCGTCGGCGTCCTTGACCCGGTCGTACCGGTCGGACGAGTTCGCGTAGACCTGGTCGATCTCGCCGTTGAGGTACGCGTCGATGTCGGCGTCGCCGTCGAGGGCACGGAAGATCACCGTGTCGAGCTTGGGGGCGTCGCCCCACCAGTTCTCGTCGGGCACCATCGTGACGGTCTGGGCCGTCTGGTCGATCTCGTCGATCTTGTAGGGGCCGGCCGAGATCGGCACGGCGTCGACGTAGGCCGTGTTGAACGCGGTCGGGTCGTTGTAGATCTTGGCCGGGTACAGCGGCGCGAACATCGACTTCCAGTCGGAGAAGGGCTCCGAGTAGGTCACGACGACCTGCTTGTCGCTCGTGCCGGGCTCGACGCTCGCCATGCGGTCGGGCCCGAGGGTGCTGCCGACGAGGTACTCGGCGTTCGTGCCCTTGAGGGCCGTCCACCAGGCCTGGAAGTCGGCCACCGTGATCGGGGTGCCGTCGTTCCACGTCGCGTCGGGGTTGATGTCGTAGGTGACGACGAGAGGGTCGTCGCTGGTGGCCTCGGCGCTGGTGACGAGGTCCTCGTCGATCTGCGGCACGCCTTCCTCGTCGATGCGGAACGGCTGCGGCAGGATCGCGCTCTCGATCAGCGCGGCGTCGACGAGCGCGCCGTCGAGCTGGCCGTAGTTCCACTGCGAGGGCAGCTGCGAGAGCGGGAGGGTGAGGGTGCCGCCCTGCTCGACGTCGCCGGCCGCCGTCGCGTTGATGTCGCCGGTGGGGGACAGCTCGCCGTTCTTGGGTGCGCCGTCGCCGTCCTGGCCGCCTCCGCCGCTGCACGCCGTGACGACGAGAGCGAGTGCGGCGAGGCCTGCGACGACGCCGGCCTTCTTCGTGTTCTTCATGGCACTCCGAACTAGATGGTGTGAAAAACGCCGGTCAACCCAGTGGTCCGAGGTGCTGTCCCGCCCGGTGATCGCGAGCCGGGGCCCCCTCGTCCGGGACCGACGAGTGCCACGCTACGGATCCGTGCACTCGATGCGAACTTTTCTGCCACTTCGTTACACGCCTGAAACGTCACGGCACCGATGCCCTCCGGGGTACGTCTATGTTGTTCTTCCATGGCCCGCTATCTCGCGCGGCGGCTGGTGTACTACGTCGCTCTCGTCTTCATCGCCACGTCCCTGACGTACTTCCTGGCGTCGGCGACGTTCACCCCCCGGTCCGCCTACGCCGAGCGCAACCCACGACCCACCGAGCAGGTGATCGACGCGAAGCTCGACTCGATCGGCGTCAACGACAAGGTCCCGGTCGTCGAGCGCTACGCCTCCTGGCTCGGCGGCGCAGTGACCGGAGACCTCGGCAGGACGATCCAGGACAAGCCGGTGGACACGGAGTTCTGGCCGCGTCTCGGGGTGAGCCTCCGCCTCCTGCTCGCGGGGTCCGTGATCGGCATCGTGCTCGCCATCGCCGTGGGCACCTGGAACGCCGTCCGGCAGTACAAGCTCTCCGACCGAGTCTCGGCGATCCTCTCGTTCGTCCTCATCTCGACCCCGGTCTTCCTCTCCGCGGTGCTGCTCAAGATCGGGGCCACGCAGCTCAACAGCGTGCTCGGGTTCCAGCTGATCAGCTTCACGGGCGAGGCCACGCCGGGGCTCGGGGGCGGCTTCGCGACGATCGTCGGCGACCGTGCCGTGCACCTCCTGCTGCCCACCATCTCGATCGCCGCCGGGCTCATCGCGATCTACAGCCGGTACCAGCGGTCGACGATGCTCGACGTGCTGCAGGCGGACTTCATCCGCACCGCCAGGGCCAAGGGCCTCCGGAGGCGCCCCGCCATCGTCAAGCACGGCCTGCGGACCGCGCTCATCCCGATGACGACGCTCTTCGCCTTCGCGTTCCTCGGCGTGCTGACCGGCGCCACCTTCACCGAGAAGATCTTCGGCTGGAACGGCCTCGGCGCCTGGTTCATCGACGCCGTGCAGGGCAACGACGTGAACGTCGTCGTGGCCTACACGCTCTACAGCGCTGTCGTCGTGCTCTTCGCCGGCTTCGTCAGCGACGTGCTGAACGCCGTCCTCGACCCGCGCGTGCGCAGCCAGAAGTAAGGGGAGCCACCATGACCAGGTTCAGTCCCGAGCTGCTCGACGGCGGCGCCGACGACGTGCTGCCCGCCACCCGTGAGGAGGCGGCGACAGCCTCGCCGAACCGTTTCGTGCTCACGATGCGCCGGCTCTTCTCCAACCGGGGCGCCACCGTCGGCCTCGTCACCGTGCTGCTGCTGTTCGCCTTCGCGTTCCTCGGGCCGCTCGTCTCGCCGTGGGCCTACGACTACATCGACTACACGGCGCTGTCGTCGCCCCCGACCGGCGCGCACTGGTTCGGCACCAACAACATCGGTCAGGACGTCTTCGCGCAGACCGCCCGCGGCATGCAGAAATCGCTGCTGATCGGCCTGCTCGTCGCCCTGTTCTCGACCGCGATCGCCGGGTTCCTCGGCGCGGTGGCCGGCTACTTCGGCGGCTGGGTCGACCGGGTCGTCATGATCTTCGTCGACCTGCTGCTCGTGCTGCCGTCGTTCCTCATCATCGCGATCCTGTCGCCGCGCCTCAAGCAGTTCGGCTGGCTGATCCTCGTCGCGCTGCTCGCCCTGTTCGGCTGGATGATCACGGCGCGAGTGGTGCGCTCGCTCACGCTCAGCATCAAGGAGCGGGAGTTCATCCGCGCCGCCCGCTACATGGGCATCGGCCACTTCACGATCATCACGCGGCACATCCTGCCGAACGTCGCGTCGTTCCTCGTCATCGACGCGACCATCGCGATCGGCGCCGCCGTGCTCACCGAGTCGGGGCTGTCGTACTTCGGCTTCGGCGTGCAGCCGCCCGACGTCTCGCTCGGCACGCTGATCGCCCAGAACCAGAACGTGGCGACGACCAAGCCCTGGCTCTTCTTCTTCGCCGCCGGCGCGTTGATCGTCTTCGCCCTCGCGAGCAACCTGCTCGGCGACGGCCTCCGAGACGCGCTCGACCCCACCTCGACGGCAGGCCGCACCGGTCGCCGTCGTCGCCTGCGCGCGGGCGGCCGAGGACGAGGAGGCGCCGCCCCCGTCGGGCGTGCCGCCGCGCTGTCCGAGGACGCGCCCGCCGCGCCCGGCGCGACCGTCCCCACCGCCGCGACCCGACCCATGGGGGAGACCCGATGACCCTCGCCGATCCCGTCGTCCCGACCCGCGCCTCCTCGGCTCCGGTGCTCGAGGTGCGCGACCTGCACGTCACGTTCCCGACGCCGGACGGGCCCGTCCGGGCCGTCCGCGGCATCGACCTCACCCTGCGCCGGGGAGAGGTGCTCGGCATCGTCGGCGAGTCCGGCTCGGGCAAGTCCGTGACGAGCACGGCGATCCTCGGCCTGCTGCCGTCGACCGCGCAGGTGACCGGGTCGATCCGGCTCGACGGCGAGGAGCTGCTCGGCAAGGGCGACAAGGCGATGTCGACCATCCGGGGCGCCCGCATCGCGATGGTGTTCCAGGACCCGCTGTCGGCCTTCACGCCCGTCTACACGGTGGGGCAGCAGATCGCCGAGACGGTGCTGATCCACCGCGGGGGCAGCAAGGCGGAGGCACGCGCCCGGGCCGTGGAGCTGCTCGGCCTCGTGGGGATCCCCGAGCCGGAGCGGCGCGTCGACTCGTTCCCGCACGAGTTCTCGGGCGGCATGCGCCAGCGCGCCATGATCGCCATGGCGATCGCCAACGACCCCGACGTCATCCTCGCCGACGAACCGACCACGGCCCTCGACGTGACGATCCAGGCACAGGTCATCTCGGTGCTGCGCACGGCCCAGCGCGAGACCGGGGCCGCCCTCGTCTTCGTCAGCCACGACCTCGGCGTCATCGCCGGCTTCGCCGACCGCATCGCCGTCATGTACGCGGGGCGGGTCGTCGAGACGGCCACGGCGGAAGATCTGTTCGCCCATCCGCGCATGCCGTACACGGTCGGCCTGATCGGCGCGCTGCCGCGCCTCGACCAGCGGAGCGACCAGCCGCTCGTGCCCATCCCCGGCACGCCGCCGTCGCTGCTGTCGCTCGCCTCCGGCTGCCCCTTCGCCGCCCGGTGCCCGCTCGTGCGCGACGACTGCCGTGCGGTCGAGCCCGGGCTCGAGCAGGCGCCGTCGGTCGAGCCAGGGCACGCGGCGGCCTGCCTGCACTCGGACGAGCTCGTCGGCGAGGGCACCGAGCCCGAGGAGGTCTACGACCTGCCCGAGGCGCCGCGGTCGGCCCTGTCGCGCGTCGCCCGCGAGCAGCGCGAGCGCGTGCTGCACGTCGACGGGCTCGTCAAGACGTTCCCGATCACGAAGGGCGCGGTGTTCAAGCGCCGGGTCGGCACCGTCTGGGCCGTCGACGGCGTCGACCTCGACGTCCGCCGCGGCGAGACGCTCGGCCTCGTGGGGGAGTCGGGCTCCGGCAAGAGCACGACGCTGCACGAGATCATGGACCTCCGTCGGCCCGAGGCCGGCACCATCGAGCTGCTGGGGACCGACCTCTCGTCGGGCCGGCTCGACCGCTCGACCGTCGCGCGCCTCCGGAGCACCGTCTCGATGGTGTTCCAGGACCCGATGGCGAGCCTCGACCCCCGGCAGCCCGTGAGCGACATCGTCGCCGAGCCGCTGCGCGCGGCCGGGCGATCGTCCGACGAGATCGCACGTCGCGTGCCCGAGCTGATGCGGCTCGTCGGCCTCGAGCCGGCCGCCGCGACCCGCTACCCGCACGAGTTCTCGGGCGGCCAGCGCCAACGCATCTCGATCGCGCGGGCGCTCGCCGCCGACCCGGCCCTCGTCGTCCTCGACGAGCCCGTCTCCGCCCTCGACGTGTCGATCCAGGCGGGCGTGCTCAACCTGCTCGCCGAGCTCAAGGCGACGCTCGACCTGTCGTACCTGTTCGTGTCGCACGACCTGGCGGTGATCCGTCACGTAGCGGACCGCGTCACCGTCATGTACCTCGGGCGCACCGTCGAGACGGGGCCGGTCGACGACGTCTTCGAGCACCCGTTGCACCCGTACACGCGCGCGCTGCTCTCGGCGGTGCCCGTGCCCGACCCGGTCGTCGAGCGGGCCCGCGAGCACATCCTGCTGCCGGGCGACCCGCCGAGCCCGACGGTGCAGCAGACCGGGTGCCGGTTCCGCAGCCGCTGCCCGCTGTTCGCCCTGCTGCCCGACGAGAAGAAGCGGGCGTGCGTCGAGGACGTCCCGGCGATGCTGCCGCACGGCCGCGAGGGCGAGGACCACACGGCCGCGTGCCACTGGGCCGAGGAGCCGGTGCCGGCCTAGGACTCAGCCCGCGAGCAGGCGGACGACGAGCACCACGACCACGACGATCGCGACGTTGAGCGCGACGGTCAGCCGGAACGACGACTGGAACGACCGCTTGCGGTTCTTGTGCCGCAGCCGCCGCTGCGCCACGATCGCGCCCGGCCAGCCTCCGGCGAGGCCGAGCGTCAGCAGCGTGCGCTCGGGCACCCGGCGAGCTCCGCGCCGGGCGGCCCGCTTGTCGAGCGCGTAGACGAGGACGGTCACGCCGTTGAGCGCGAGCAGCGCCGCGGCGACGGCCACGACGGCCCACAGGGTCGTGGGATCGGTCACGAGGGGCACGGGCGGCAGGTCAGTCACGGGCGATCGCCAGCAGCCGCGCCCCGGTGGCGCGCACCAGGTCGTCGGGTGCGATCTCGAGGTCGAGCCCGCGCCTCCCGGCGCTGACGAAGACGGTGGCGAAGGAGGCGGCGCTCGCGTCGACCACGGTCGCCAGCGCCGTGCGCTGGCCCACCGGGCTGATGCCGCCGACGACGTAGCCCGTGCGACGCTCGGCCACGGCGGGGTCGGCGAGCCGGGCCTTCTTCGCGCCGAGGGCGGCGGCGAGGGCCTTGAGGTCGAGGCGGCGGGCGACGGGCACCACCGCGACGACGAGCTCGTCGTCGGCCGAGGCCACGAGCGTCTTGAAGACGCGGTCCTCCGACAGGCCGAGCTCGGCCGCCGCCTCCTCGCCGAAGTTCGTCGCGGTGTCGTGGTGCTCGTAGGCGTGCGCCGTGAACGGGACGCCCGCCGCGGTCAGCGCGACGGTCGCCGGGGTGCCGACGCCCCTGCCCGCGCCTGCGGCCGACGGGGTGCGCCCGCCGCTCACGACACGGCCCGGAAGATCACGACCGTGGGGGCCGAGACGAGCACCTCGTCGCCCGGCTCGAGGGGGTGCAGCTCGGCGGAGTCGTCGCTCGACCAGAGCGGCTCCCAGCCGGCGACGCCCTCGGCACGGGGGAGCGTGACGGCCGCCGCGGACTCGGCCCCGTGGACCAGCACGAGCACCGTGTTCGGCGCCTCGTGCTCAGGTGTCGAGCGGGCCACGTACTGCAGGGTGCGGACGCGCGGGTCCTCCCACTCGTCCTGGCGCATCTCGGCGCCGGACGCGTCGGCCCAGGTGATGTCGTTCGCGCTCAGGGTGCAGGCGCCCTCGACGCCGAAGCGCATCGGGCGGAGCGCGGGGTTCTCCCGGCGGATCCGCGCGAGCGCGGCCACGTCGTCGTGGATTCCCTGCTGCCAGGGCTGCGTCGCCCAGTCGACCCAGGTCAGCTCGCTGTCGGTGCAGTATCCGTTGTTGTTGCCGCGCTGGGTGCGGCCGCGCTCGTCGCCGGCCGTCAGCATGGGCACTCCCGGCGAGACGAAGAGGGTCCCCAGCAGGTTCCGCATCGAGCGGCGTCGCGCGTCGCTGATCCACGGGTTGTCGCTGTGGCCCTCGACGCCGTGGTTGAACGAGCGGTTGTCGTCGGTGCCGTCGCGGTTCTGCTCGCCGTTGCTCAGGTTGTGCTTGGCGTCGTGCGAGACGAGGTCGAGCAGGGTGAAGCCGTCGTGCGCGGTGACGAAGTTGAGCCCGGCGAGCGGCCCGCGGTCGTGGCTGAAGACGTTGCTCGACCCGCTGAGCTTCGAGGCGAAGCTGCCGACGCCGGTCGGGGGAGCGCCCTGCGCCCTGGCGGTCGCGACGTCGGTCAGCCAGAAGTCGCGGGCCCGGTTGCGGAACCGGTCGTTCCACTCGATCCACCCGTCGGGGAACGCGCCGGTCTGCCAGCCGCCGGCGCCGACGTCCCACGGCTCGGCGACCATCTTGACGCCCGCCAGGGCCGGGTCGGAGACGATGTCGTGCAGCAGCGGGTGCTCGGGGTCGAAGACGTGGCCCGCGTCGCGGCCGAGCGTCGCGGCGAGGTCGAAGCGGAAGCCGTCGATCTGCATCTCGTTCGCCCAGTAGCGGAGCGAGTCCAGCACGAGGCGGTGCGTGGCAGGGTGGCTCGTGTCGAGCGAGTTGCCGCAGCCGGTGACGTCGACGGGGCGGCCCTCGGAGTCGTGTCGGTAGTAGGCGGTCGAGTCGAGGCCGCGGAGGCTCGTGACGGGCCCGCCGTCCTCGCCCTCTTCTGCGGTGTGGTTGTAGACGACGTCGAGCCAGACCTCGATGCCCGCCTCGTGCAGCAGCCTGACCATGCCCTTGAACTCGCGCACGACGGCGGAGGCGCCCGCCAGCTGGGCGTCGCGGCTCGCGTACGCGGCGTGCGGCGCGAAATAGGACAGCGTGTTGTAGCCCCAGTAGTTCTCGAGGCCCTGCGCGACGAGGCGCTGCTCGTCGACGTGCTGGTGCACCGGCAGCAGCTGGACGGCGGTGACGCCGAGGCCCTTCAGGTAGGCGATCGTCGTGTCGGCGGCGAGCCCGGCGTAGGTGCCGCGGAGCTCGTCGGGGACGAACGGCGCGAGCCGGGTCAGGCCGCGGACGTGGGCCTCGTAGACGACCACCCGGTCGAGCGGGGTGCGCGGCTTCTCGACGCCGCCCCAGTCGAACGACTCGTCGATCACGGTGGCGCGGTGCTCGCCGCGGCCTGTCCGGCCGAGGCCGCGGGCATAGGGGTCGAGCAGGGCGGGCGGTCCGACGCCGTCGGCACGGGCCGTGTCGCCCGCCGTCCCGTCGGCGCGATCGGCCCCGTCGACACGGAGCCAGTAGCGCCGGCCCGGCGTCAGCGCCGCGTCGGCGGCGCTCCACACGTCGTGCTCGTCGCGGGTCAGGGGGACGACCCGGTCGTGCGGCGCGTCGTCGATCACGACCTCGAGGCGCTCGGCGGACGACGAGAAGACGCGGAGCGTCGGCCCGTCCGGCCCCTGGCGCACTCCGAGGTCGGCGAGGGGGTCGATGTCGGGCACGGGACCTACAGTAGATGAGGGCCGACACGGGCCTGCGACGAGGGTCGGCACGGCTCTCGCGCCGACCGAACGACCGACCGGCAGGAGGCGCCCCCATGGTCGTCTACCTCGACCACGCCGCGACGACGCCGATGCACCCCGCGGCCATCGCCGCGTACGCCGCGGCCCTCGGCACGGTCGGCAACCCGTCCTCGATCCACTCCGCCGGCCAGGGCGCCAAGCGGGTGCTCGAGGAGGCGCGCGAGCGCGTCGCCGCCTCCCTCGGCTGCGAGCCGATCGAGGTCGTCTTCACCTCCGGCGGCACCGAGTCCGTGAACCTCGGGGTCAAGGGCCTCTGGTGGGCGAGGCAGGCTGACCGGCCGCGCCCGCGCCTCCTCGTGCCCGCCGGCGAGCACCACGCCACGGTCGACGCCGTCGAGTGGCTCGAGCGGCACGACGGCGCCGTCGTGACCTGGCTGCCGCTCGACGAGCACGGCCGGCTGCGGGTCGACGCGCTCGCCGCGGCGCTCGACGAGCACGACGACGTCGCGCTGGTCAGCCTGCTCTGGGCCAACAACGAGGTCGGCACGCTGCAGCCCGTCGACGAGGTCGTCGCGCTCGCCGCCGCGCACGGCGTGCCGGTGCACTGCGACGCCGTGGCCGCGTACGGACAGGTGCCTGTCGACTTCCACTCGAGCGGCCTCGCCGCCCTCAGCGTCAGCGCCCACAAGATCGGCGGTCCGATCGGCATCGGCGCCCTCGTGCTCGCGCGCACGGCGACCGTCGAGCCGCTGATCCACGGGGGCGGCCAGCAGCGCCAGGTGCGCTCGGGCACCCAGGACGGCCCGGCCGCGGTCGCGTTCGCCGTCGCCGCCGAGCAGCCGCAC
>NZ_CAUPYL010000050.1:0-14589 GCF_963515265.1 uncultured Frigoribacterium sp. | reverse complement strand
GGGGATCGGCGAGGCCGGCCCGGAGCTCGGCCCACGCGACGGCCAGGTCGTCGGGACCCGACGCCGTGAGCGCCGGGCCCCAGGCGACGACCGAGCGCCCCGACGAGGCACCGGGGCCCGCATCGGTCCAGACGACGTCGCCGGTGCGGGCGAGGGCGAGGACGACGGCCTCCGGGTCGCGCCACGAGAGCGGACGACGGTGGACCGGGAGACGCATACCCTGAGTGTATGAGCCCCGGCGAGACCCTCCTGTGGCGCGGGGGCGAGCTCGCGTCGCCGCCCGCAGAGCCGACGGCACCGACGGCGGAGCAGCCCGCGGCGTCGGCCCCCGACGTGCTCGTCGCCGACTCGTGGCTCGTGCTCGACGGCGCCGTCCGCGCCCTCGACGTGCACCGCGACCGCTTCACGTCGTCCGTGGCGGCCACGGGCCTGGTCGCCGACGACGACGTCGAGGCCTTCTGGGGCGCCGTCGTCGACCGCCTGCCGCGGGACGGTGCCTGGTTCCCCCGCGTCGAGCTCGTCCGCGACGCCGCTGGGGCACCCGAGCTGCGCGCTCGACTGCGGACCGCTCCCGACCGCACGAGATCGGTGCGGGTGGCGACCGCGGCCCGCGACCCCCGCAGGTCGCCCCTCGTCAAGGGCCCCGATCTCGCCGCCCTCGGCGACCTGCGATCGGAGGCCGCTTCTCGCGGAGCGGAGGAGGCGGTGATCCTCTCCCCCGAGGGCCACGTCGTCGAGGGCGCGTGGAGCTCGCTGGTCTGGTGGCGCGGCGACTCCCTCTGCACGCCGGCGGACGACCTGCCCCGCCTGCCCGGGGTGACCTCGCGCACCGTGCTCACCCTCGCCGCCGTGCTCGGCGTCGACGTGCTGCACGACCGGACGACGCCGGCGGAGCTCGACGGCGCCGAGATCTGGTCGCTCAGTGCGCTGCACGGCGTCCGCATCGTCTCCGGGTGGGTCGACGGCCCGTCCCCGGCGGAGCAGCCGGGCCGGCTCGCCACGTGGCGGGCTCGCCTCGACGCCCTGCGCCGCCCGCTCCCGGCGAGGTCCTGACCGACCTGCGAGACCAGCGGGCTCCCGACCGGCGAGACCAGGGGGCTCCCGGCCGGCGGTGAATAGGATCGGCCGGGTGGACGACGCGCTGACAGGACTCCTCGACCTCGTGCAGTCGGTCGACCCGCTCCTCCGGACCCTGCTCGCGGGGCTCGCCATGGTGCTGGAGACGAGCGTGCTGCTCGGGCTGCTCGTGCCCGGGGACACCGTGGCCGTGGTCTCCGCGACCGCGGTGGTCGGCCCGATCGAGTTCGCGTCGCTCGTCGTCGCCCTCGTGCTCGGCGCCCTCACCGGCGAGAGCATCGGCTTCGCGCTCGGGCGGCACTTCGGCCCGGCCATCCGGCGCAGCCGTCTCGGCCGTCGCCTCGGCGAGCACAACTGGATCAGGGCCGAGAACTACCTCGCCCGACGCGGCGGCATCGCCGTCTTCGTCTCGCGCTTCCTGCCCGTGCTGCACTCGCTCATCCCCCTGACCGTGGGCACGAGCCCGATGCGCTACCGCACCTTCCTGGCCTGGACCACGCCGGCCTGCCTCCTCTGGGCGACGGCGTACGTGTCGGTGGGCGCTGCCGCCGCCGGCAGCTACCGGGAGCTCGCCGACCGCCTGCACGGCGCCGGCTACGTCTTCGTCGGCATCGTGGTCGCGTTCGCCGTGGTCGTGCTGCTCGTCAAGCGGCTCGTGCACCGGCGCGAGGAGAAGCACATGGCCCACCCGGACGACGACGCCGTCTGACGGCGGAGGGGCCGGCACGTGCGTGCCGGCCCCTCCTCTGCTCGTCGCTGGTCAGCCGACGAGCCCCTTGCTCTCGAGGAAGTCCTTGGCGATGGTGCCCTCGGACTCCTTGTCGGTCTGGCTCTTCGAGTTCATCTCCTGCAGGTCGGCCGAGGTCAGCGCCGCGTCGACCGCGTCGATGATGTCCTGGGCGCCCTGGTCGACCTTGTCCGACACGATCGGCACCACGTTCTGCGGCAGGATCATGTTCTCGGGGTCGTCGAGGGTGACGAAGTCGTTCTCGACGATCAGCGGGCTGGCCGAGTAGAGGTCGGCGATCTGGACGCTGCCGTCCGACAGTGCCTTGGCCGTCAGCGGGCCGCCTCCGTCGTCGATCGGGGTCGAGGTGACGTCGACGCCGTAGATGCTCTTCAGGCCGGGAGGGCCGTAGGGACGGTCGACGTTCTCGGGCGGGGCGCCGAGGGCGATCGAGCCGGAGTAGTCCTTGAGGTCGGCCAGGCTCGTGATGCCGTTCTCCTCGGAGAACTCCTTCGTCACGTTGTAGCTGTCCTGGTCCGTCGCCTCGGCGGCGGCGAGGCTGGTGAGGCCGTCGGGCAGCGCGTCGGCGAGGGCCGACTCCACCTCCTCGGGCGTCTTGGCCGTCGTCTCGGCGTCGTAGAACTGGAGCAGGTTGCCCGAGTACTCGGGGAACACGTCGATGCTGCCGTTCTCGAGCTCGGGCAGGTACACCTCGCGCTGGCCGATGTCGTATTCCCGGGAGACCTCGTAGCCGCCGTCCTCGAGCGCCTGGGCGTAGAGCTCGGCGATGATCTTGTTCGAGTAGTACTGCTGCGAACCGATCACCAGGGCGTCGGAGGACGACGCCGTGTCGTCGGAGCCGCTGCTGAGGGGGTCGCTCGACGAGCACCCTGCCAGGGCCACCACGGCCCCGATCGCGACTGCGCCGAGAACGGTGAGCCGGCCTTTCTTCGCTGTGTCGTTCACTGTGTTCCTTCTTCCTGGAGGGGTGTTGCGGTGCCCGGGGCGCGTCGGGCGACGCGCGCGCGGGAGTCGGTGGGGCGCCCTGCGGTGACGCCGGTCGGGACGACGAGGCGCTGGACGACGGAGAAGACGACCTCGAGGGCCACGGCGAGGGCGATCACGAGGATCGAGCCGGCCAGCATCGTGCCGTAGTCGTTGGCCCGCAGGCCCGTGATGATGTAGCTGCCGAGGCCGCCGGAGCCGACGATGGTCGCGAGCGTCGCCGTCGCGACGACCTGCAGCACGGCCGAGCGGATCCCGCCGATGAGCAGGGGCAGCCCGAGGGGCACCTCGACGCGCGTGACGATCTGCCACTCGGTCATGCCGACGGCGCGGGCGGCGTCGACCGTCGAGCGGTCGACGGCCTCGAACCCCGCGTAGGCACCGGCGAGCACCGAGGGGATCGCGAGGATGACGAACGAGATCATCGGGGCCGTGAGGCCGATGCCGACCCAGCCGGCGATGAGCGTGATGACGCCGAAGGTGGGCAGCGCCCGGGCTCCCCCCGAGACGGCGACCGCGATCGCACGCCCCCGACCCGTGTGGCCGATGGCGAAGCCGACGGGGATCGCGACGATCGACGCAAGAGCGACCGCCACGACCGAGTACCAGAGGTGCTCGCCGAGACGGGTGGGGATTCCGTTCGGGCCGGCCCAGCTGCTGCCGTCGCCGATGAACGCGAAGGCCTCCGCGAAGAAGTTCACGAGCGCACCGCCTCTCGGCGAGGCGACCGGGGCGAGGAGGCGTCGGTCTCGGAGGAGCGGGTCGACGACCGCCTCGAGGAGGCGCGGCGCGGCCTGCCGGGACGGCTCCACGGCATCAGCGCGCGGCCGAGGAGCACGAGCAGCCCGTCGAGCACGAGCGCCATGACGATGGTGATCACGATTCCCGCGAGGATCTCCTCGGGGATGTCCCGCTGGAAGCCGTCGATGAAGAGCAGCCCGAGGCCGTTGACGCCCAGCACGCCGCCGACGGTGGCGAGGCTGACCGTGCTGACGACCACGACCCGGAGGCCGGCGAGCATGACGGGGCCCGCGAGGGGGAACTCGACGCGCCAGAAGCGCTGCCAGCTCGAGTAGCCCACGGCCGTCGCCGACTGGCGCACGTCGACCTCGACGGCGCCCAGGGCGTCGGCGACCGAGCGGACCATCAGTGCGACCCCGTAGAGCGTCAGCCCGATCACGATGTTGACGGGGCTGCGGAGTGACGTGCCGACGAGGGCGGGGAGGGCGACGAACAGGGGCAGCGACGGGATCGCGTAGAACAGGCCGGCGACCGTGAGGATGCCGCGGGACACGCGGTAGCGGTTCGCGAGCCAGCCGATCGGCAGCGAGATGACGAAGGCGAGGACGACCGGAGGCACGCTGAGGGCGAGGTGCACCAGCGTCTTGTCCCAGATGTAGTCGGCGTTCGACCAGATCCAGTTCACGACGCGTGCCCACCCTGCGCCGGGGCACCCGGAGCCTGGACGGCACCGGCCTCGCTCGGGGTCGCCGGTCTCGCGTGCGGCACGGTGGCGGGTTCCGTCAGCACACCGGTCGTGCGGCCCTCGTCGTCGACGACGACCTGGCCGGTGGCGGTCTGCTCGATGTGCAGCGCCCGCTTGCCCCGGTTCGAGCCGACGAAGTCGGCCACGAAGTCGCTGGCCGGATCGGAGAGGATCTCGGCGGGCGAGCCCTTCTGGGCGATCTTGCCGCCCTTCTCGAGGATGACGACCTGGTCGCCCAGCAGGAAGGCCTCGTCGATGTCGTGCGTGACGAACACGACCGTCTTGTCGAGCTCGCGCTGCAGCCGGACGAGCTCACGCTGCAGGTCGGCCCGGACGAGCGGGTCGACGGCGCCGAAGGGCTCGTCCATCAGGAGGATGTTCGGGTCGACGGCGAGGCCCCTGGCCACGCCCACTCGCTGCTGCTGGCCGCCGCTGAGCTGGCTCGGCCAGCGCTCGGCGAGCGAGCGGTCGAGGCCGACCGTGTCCATCAGGTCCAGGGCCCGGCTCCGCGCCTCCTTCTTGGAGACGCCCTTGAGCACGGGGACGGTCGCGATGTTGTCGACGACCCGGCGGTGCGGCAACAGCCCCGAGTTCTGCATCACGTAGCCGATGCTGCGGCGGAGGCCCACGGGCTCGAGGCCGCCGATCTCGTCGCCGTCGATCTCGATCGACCCGCTGGTCGGGTCGACCATCCGGTTGATCATGCGGAGGATGGTGGTCTTGCCGCAGCCGCTCGACCCGACGAAGACGGTGGTCTCGCGCGACGGGATGACGAGGCTGAAGTCGTCGACGGCGAGGGTGCCGTCGGGATACTGCTTGGTCACCGAGGTGAACTCGATCATGGGTGGCTCATTCCTCGTGGGCAGCACGAATCGACACTTGCCAGTCCCGACACTGAACCACACGACGACGGATGAGGGCCGTCACCGCCTCCTCTGTTTCGCAGAACGGACGGGGAAGGGCCAGCGACGAGTCAGGCGAGGGTGAGGTGCGCCTCGAGGTAGGACTTCGACACGCGACGGCACTCGTCCACGAAGCGCGCGTCGCCGTCGCCGCCGGCGAGGAACGCCCGCGCCAGGAGCGAGACGCCGATCTCGACCACGACCTGCACGGCGAGCTCGGAGTCGGCGTCGCGGACGACTCCGAAGCGCTGCTCGAACATCCCGAGCACGGCCTCGGCGAAGGAGCTGAGCGAGGAGGTGGCCTGCGGCGAGCCCGCGTCGGGAGCGTCGCTGAAGCGGATGGCCCGGAAGCCGGGCTCGTTCCGGTAGAGCTCGACCTTGGAGTCGATCACGATGTCGACGGCGCCGCGCCAGTCGGCCGCTCCGTCGGCGTCGAGGGTGTCGGCCACCCGGTTCGTCAGGCGCTGCACGCAGCGCAGGGCGAGGGCGTCCACGACCGCGATGCGGTCGGGGAAGTACCGGTAGACCGTGCCGATGGAGGCGCCGGCCCGCTCGGCGACCATCGCCGTCGTCAGGCGCTCGTAGCCGATCTCGTCGATGATCGCCGCGGCGGCGTCGAGGAGGCCGGTGAGCCGTGCGGAGCTGCGAGCCTGCACGGGCTCGTTCCTGAGCAGCGACGAACCCCCGGGCAGTGCGTCGTGGACGTCGGTGACGAGCAAGGGGTTCTCCTTCGTGCGGCGTCGCCGGGGCGACGTGGTGCGTGCGGTGCGGTGCTGGTGGGCGGTCAGTGACCGGCGGGTCAGGGCCCTGAGGGGGCGTCAGGGCGACCTCGTCGACCGATGTCGGTCGCAGCCGGGAGAATGGTGCGCATGTGCGGACGATTCGTGATGGCGCGTGCCTCGAGCGACCTGGTGCCCTTGTTCGACGTCGACGTCTCGGGCGACAGTCTCCCAGACCCTTCCTGGAACATCGCTCCGACCCGCCCGGTGACGGTGCTGATCGACGCGGCGCCCCGCGGGGACGACGCGGGCGGGCCTCCCGTGCGCCGCCTCGCCGCCGCTCGGTGGGGCCTGGTCCCGGCCGGCTCCGACGGTCCTGCCGGGCCCCCGGTGTTCAACGCACGGTCCGAGACGGCCGCAGAGAAGCCGATGTTCCGCGAGGCCCTGGCCTCGCGGCGGGCCCTCGTGCCGGCGACGGGCTGGTACGAGTGGCAGGCGCTTCCCGACGGGGGCAAGCGTCCCGTCGCCGTGCGGCTCCCCGACGACGAGGTGCTCCTGTTCGCCGCGCTGTACGAGTGGTGGCGCGACCCGGGCGCCGAGGTCGGGTCGCCGTCCCGGTGGCTGCTGTCCACGACCGTGCTGACCCGCGCCTCCTCGGGTCCGCTCGCGGCGGTCCACGACCGGATGCCCGTGCTCGTCGGCGCCGACGTCATGGACGACTGGCTCGACCCGGAGGCCGAGGGCGACGACGACCTGCTGCAGGGCGTCGCGGGGCTGTCCGACGAGATCGCCGCTCGGCTCGTCGTGCACGAGGTCTCCCCCGACGTCGGCTCGGTCGCGAACGACTCCCCCTCCTTGCTGCTGCCCGTGTGAGGCAGTGAGGGCGCACGGTCGGTCGACCGTGCGAGGATGACCGGATGCCCGACATCCGAAAGCAGGCCCCGGCCGCTGTCGAGCCCCTCCTGCACCGGGCGGCGCGCATCGAGAACTCCGTGCACCGGTTCCGCGAGAAGCGGGCGCGCAAGCGCGGCCTGCGTCCGACGATCGTGCCGTACACGGGCTACGGCTCGAGCGGGTGGGTCCGCGTCCTGTCGCGCGTGCTGCTCACGCGGACCGGCACCCTCGACGGCGCCGACCGCGCGAACGTCCGCGGCTGGCGCAGCTTCACGAGCGTGCCGGTCGAGCACGCGGTCGTCGAGGTGACCATCGGCGGACGGACGCAGACGGTGACCACCGACCGCGGAGGCGTCCTCGACGTACGGCTCGAGTCCGACCTCGCGCCGGGCTGGCACGTCGTGACGATCACGACCGAGGGCTCCCTCCCGGTGGAGGCGCCGGTCGCGGTGATCGACCCCGACGCACGGTTCGGCATCGTCTCGGACATCGACGACACGGTCATGGTGACGTCGCTCCCGAGGCCCCTGCTCGCGGCGTGGAACACCTTCGTCCTCAACGAGCACGCTCGGCGGCCGGTGCCCGGCATGGCCGTCCTGTACGAACGGCTGCACGCCTCGTCGGGAGGCTGCCCGGTCGTCTACCTGTCGACGGGCGCCTGGAACGTCGCCCCCACGCTCTCGCGGTTCCTGTCGCGGAACCTCTACCCCAGCGGGCCCCTGCTGCTCACGGACTGGGGTCCCACGCACGACCGCTTCTTCCGGAGCGGTCGACTCCACAAGCAGGGCTCGCTCGACCGGCTGGCGGAGGAGTTCCCCCGGGTGCGGTGGCTTCTCGTCGGCGACGACGGGCAGCACGACGAGGAGCTGTACGGCCGGTTCCTGCACGACCACCCCGAGAACGTGGCCGCGGTGGCCATCCGCGAGCTGTCGCCGAGCGAGGCCGTGCTGGCCGGAGGGCGGTCACGGTCGGAGCACGCGCAGGGCACCGATGTCGCCTGGGTGTCCGCGCCGGACGGCGCCGGCCTCTGGGACCAGCTGACGGAGGCCGGGGTCGTCGCCGCCCGGACGCCCTGAGCTGTCACGATGAGTTGCGGTCCTGCTATGACGGGAAATCCGGTTGTCAGGACGCGATATTGCTCTTATGATCGGAAATCCACGTACAGGAGGACCATGATGGATCAGCCCTTCCCTGACCCCTCCGCGCGGTCCACCGTCGAGTGGGAGGCCCGGATCGGCAGCCAGGTGCGGGCGTCGCGACTCGACGCCGGGCTCGACCAGATCTCGTTGGCGCGCCGGGCCGACCTCTCGACCAGCACCCTCCAGTCGCTCGAGAACGGCCGCGGGAGCACGCTCTCGACCCTGGTCCGCGTGCTGCGGGCCCTCGGCGCCGAGGACGCCCTCGACGCCCTGACCCCGGCGAGCGCCGTGAGCCCCATCGACGTCCTCCGGTCGGCCGACCCGGCCCCGCGTCGTCGCGTGTACCGGCCACGGGCACCGCGCGGGAGCAGCGGGTCGTGAGCTGGGTGCCGGTCCAGGCGGTCGAGGTCACGGCCTGGGGCGAGCGGGTCGGCGCGGTCGCCCTCGACCCCGCGCTCGGTGCGTACGTGTTCGAGTACTACCCCGAGTGGGCGGCGCGAGGCGTCGAGCTCGCCCCGCTGACCATGCCGGTCCGTCGGCGCCGGCACGTGTTCCCGCAGCTGCCGGAGGCGACGTTCCACCGTCTCCCGGCGTTGCTGGCGGACGCGCTGCCCGACGACTTCGGGAACGCCGTGATCGACGCGTGGCTGGCGCGGCAGGGCGTCGGGCGCGGGGCGGCGACGCCGCTCGACCGGCTGGCGTACATGGCGGACCGGGCGATGGGCGCCCTCGAGTTCCGGCCGTCCCGGGGGCCGCGTCACCGGACCGCGAGCGCGGTCGAGCTGAGCGACCTGGTCGCGGGTGCGCGGAGCGTGCTCGACGCCGAGTTCTCGGACGACCGGGAGACCGAGTCGGCGGTCCGCTCCCTGATCCAGGTGGGGACGTCGGCAGGAGGGGCGCGGGCCAAGGCCGTGGTCGCGTGGGACCGCGAGACCGGCGAGGTCCGGTCCGGCCAGCTGCCGGCTCCCGAGGGGTTCGAGCACTGGCTGCTGAAGCTCGACGGCATGGGCGCCGACTCGGAGCTCGGGCAGGGCGACTCGTCGGGCAGGGTGGAGCTGGCGTACTCGGCGATGGCGGGGGCGGCCGGCATCGACATGGCCGAGTGCCGGCTGCTCGAGGAGGGCGACAGGGCCCACTTCATGACCCGGCGCTTCGACCGGCTGCCGTCGGGCAAGGCGCACACGGTGACCCTCTGCGGCACGGCGCACCTCGACTTCCGTCAGCGGCAGGTGCACGACTACGGGCAGCTGTTCGACGTGGCGACCCGCGTCGTCGGGCGGGAGGCGCTGCCGCAGGCGTTCCGGCGCATGGTGTTCAACGTGCTGGCGGCGAACAACGACGACCACACGAAGAACACGTCGTTCCTGCTCCGGTCGGCGACGTCGTCGTGGGAGCTGGCGCCCGCGTACGACGTGACGTTCGCGCACAACCCGACGGGCCGGTTCACGTACCAGCACCTGATGGGGGTCGACGGCGTGTGGCGCGACCCTGCCGAGGCGGACGTGATGCGCCTGGCCGACCGCCACCTCGTCCCCGGCGCCTCGGACATCGTGGCGGAGGTGCACGACGCGGTCGCCGGCTGGCGTGGCTTCGCCGACGAGGCAGGGGTGCCGGGAGGCGTCGCGCGGCACGTGCAGGAGAGCCTGCTGCCCTGGTGACGGGGACCCCTGGCCGATGTCGGGGGCCCGACCTACACTCGTGGTCGAACACACGTTCGAACGAGGAGGCGGCATGAAGGTCGACGAAGCGGTGCCGGTCGAGACGACCGAGGGCGGGGCGCCGTTGCGGTTCGTCTGGCGGGGGGTCGTGTACGGCGTGGTGAGCCCGCCAGAGCGGTGGGTCACCCGACGCGAGTGGTGGAGATCGGCGGCCAGGGCGCCCCGGGGTTCCGGGGAGGCGCTGCTCGAGCTGCCGGTCTGGCGGGTCGACGCGCTCCCGCTGACCGACGGGGCGCACCGGGTCGACGGCACCTTCGACCTCGCCTGCGACGGCACCGACGGCTCGTGGCTGCTGCTCGGCGTGTTCGACGACCGGGTCGAGCAGCAGCTGTTCGCGTGACGCCGCGAGACGTCCGCGACCCCCGGGAATGCCCGGGGTGCGAGACTCGTTCTCACGAGTGCTTCGGGGACGGTGTGATTCCGTACCGGCGGTGACAGCCCGCGACCCTCTCGACACCGAGAGGCTGATCCAGTGACAGCCCTGCGAGGGCCATTCTGGAGCCGACAGTAAAGTCTGGATGAGAGAAGCGAGCGTCGATCGCGCCTGTGGTCGCGCCTCCCCGATCCGACGACGCCCGGCGTCGTCACCGACGAGGAGGACACGATGACCCTGATCCGCTGGCTGTTCGACGCGCAGCTCGTGCTGGGCGACCAGACGATCCTGTGGCGCGAGGTGATCGGCAACGTCTTCGGGCTGCTGAGCGCCCTCGGCGGCATGCGCCGCAAGGTGTGGGCCTGGCCGGTCGGCATCGTGGGCAACGCCCTGCTGTTCACCGTGTTCCTCGGGGCCGTCTTCGACAACCCGAACCCGGTGAACCTCCTCGGCCAGGCAGGGCGCCAGGTGATGTTCATCGCGGTGTCGATCTGGGGCTGGTACCGCTGGAGCCGCTCCCGCGACGGAGGCGCGAGCTCCCCTGTCGAGCCTCGCTGGGCCGGCGCGAAGAACCGGGTCGTGCTCGTCGTGGCCCTGTTCGGCGGGACCGCCGTCCTCACCCCCGTCTTCAGCGCCCTGGGCTCGTACGAGCCCGTGTGGGCCGACGCCTGGATCTTCACGGGCTCGCTGCTCGCCACCTGGGGCATGGCCAAGGGCTGGGTCGAGTTCTGGCTGATCTGGGTCGCCGTCGACCTCGTGGGCACGCCCCTGCTCTTCAGCGCCGGCTACTACGCCTCGGGCCTCATGTACGTCTTCTACGGCGCCTTCACCCTGGTCGGCTTCTTCGTGTGGGCGCGCACCCGCCGCAGCAAGCCGCAGGTCGAGACCCTCTGGCCCGACCCGACGCTGCAGCGCTGAGCTGAACTGAGCCGGCGGGGCAGGGCGGGGCGGGGCTGCGCACCGGCCCGCCCGTCAGGGCCGGGCTGGATCCGAGCAACCGCTGGCAGGATGTGCCCATGCCCCTGGCCATCGAGAACTACGCGCTCATCGGCGATCTGCACACCGGCTGCCTCGTGGGCACCGACGGCAGCATCGACTGGCTCTGCCTGCCCCGCTTCGACTCGGCCTCGACCTTCGGCGCGCTGCTCGGCGACCATGACTCCGGCCGGTGGCTGGTCGCCCCCCGCGACGCCGACGCCACGTCGACCCGGCGCTACGTCGACGGGACCTTCGTGCTCGTCACGACCTGGACCACGCCCACCGGGGTCGTCGAGGTCACCGACCTGATGCCCTACGGCGACCGACGGGCCGACGTGGTCCGGCGCGTGACCGGCGTCTCCGGGACGGTCACGATGCACGTCGACCTCGCCATCCGCTTCGGCTACGGCACGGCCGTCCCCTGGGTGCGCCAGGTGCCCGAAGCCGACGGGACCGCCCTGGTCGCCACGGCGGGGCCGGACGCGGTAGTCGTCCGGGGCCCGCGCCTCACCGCCGCCGACCACACCCACGAGGCCGACTTCGACGTCGCGGCCGGCGAGACCGTCGACCACACCCTCACCTGGTACCCCTCGCACCGGGAGCCGCCCACCGCGATCGACGTGACGGCCCGGATCGACGAGACGGTCACGTGGTGGCAGCAGTGGGCGGCCCGGTGCACCGCTCCCCCCGTGTACGAACGGGAGGTGCACCGGTCGCTGCTCATCCTGCGCGCGCTCACGAACGAGGACACCGGCGGCATCGTGGCGGCCGCGACGACGAGCCTGCCCGAGCAGTTCGGCGGCTCACGGAACTGGGACTACCGCTACGTCTGGCTTCGCGACGCCTCCATGACCCTCCAGGCGCTCATCCTGCACGGCTACGCCGAGGAGGCCGACCGGTGGCGCGGCTGGCTGCTGCGGGCCATCGCCGGCGACCCCGCCGACGTGCAGATCATGTACGGCCTGGCCGGCGAGCGCTACCTGCACGAGAGCGAGCTCGGCCAGCTGCCCGGCTACGACGGCGCCTCCCCCGTCCGCATCGGCAACGCCGCCTACAAGCAGTACCAGGGCGACATCTTCGGCGAGGTGATGGTCGCCCTGCACGAGGCCCGGCTGCTCGGCGTCGAGGAGACCGAGTACTCCTGGCCGCTCCAGCGCGCCCTGGTGCAGTACGTCGAGGACAACTGGACCCGGCCGGACAACGGCATCTGGGAGATCCGGGGCGAGTTGCAGCACTTCACGCACTCGCGGGCGATGATCTGGGCGTCCCTCGACCGGGCGATCCAGGGCGTCGAGCAGTTCGGCCTCGACGGCCCCGTCGACCGGTGGCGGGCGCTCCGCGACGAGGTGCGCACCGAGATCGAGGCGAAGGGCTGGGACGCCGACCGCGGCACCTTCACGCAGTACTACGGCACGTCGGAGGTGGATGCGTCGCTGCTGCAGCTCGCCCAGGTCGGGTTCGTCGCCGCCGACAACCCGAGGATGCTCGGCACCGTCGCGGCGATCGAGGCGGACCTGCTGCACGACGGCCTGCTGCGGCGGTACCGCACCGAGAGCGGCGTGGACGGGCTGAGCGGCGCCGAGAACCCGTTCCTCACCTGCTCGTTCTGGCTGGCCGAGCAGTACGCGGCGTCCGGCCGCGTCGTCGACGCGGTGGCCTTGATGGACCGCCTCGTGGGCTACTGCAACGACGTCGGGATGCTGTCGGAGGAGATCGAGGTCGCGACCGGCAGGCACGTCGGGAACACGCCCCAGGCGCTCTCGCACCTCGCCCTCGTCCGTGCTGCCGATGCCATCGCGAAGGCGCAGCAGCAGGGCCCGTCCCAGGCCCGGGCCTCCTCCTCCGCCTGAGGCGGAGACGACGACGGCCGCCCTGCTCGAGGAGCGGGGCGGCCGTCGGCTGCAGGAGCGTCGAGGCTCAGGCGGGCCAGTCCGACGGGCCGGTCGAGCCGGCCGCGTAGGTGTCGAGCGGCACGTCGCCGGCCTTCCAAGCCTCGATCACCGGAGCGACGATCGCCCAGCAGCGCTCCGCGACGTCACCGCGGATCGACAGCGTCGGGTCGTCGTGGAAGATGCCGCTGAGGACCTCGCCGTAGGGGGTGAGCTCGGGCTTGCCCAGGGTGACCGACATCGTCGACTTCTCGAGGTCGAAGGGGTTGCCCGAGCCGTTGGTCGTGACGCCGAGCTCCATCGTCTCGGGGCTGATCTCGATGCGGAGCGTATCGGGCGTCGACGAGCCGTTGAGGCCCTCGGGGAGCGCGGGCACCGGCTTGAAGGTGATCAGCACCTCCTTGCGGATCTTCGTCATGCCCTTGCCCGAGCGGAGGATGAACGGAACGCCCGCCCAGCGACGGGTCTTGACCTCGAACTCGACCTCGGCGAGCGTCTCGGTCTGGCGCTCGACGTCGACGCCGTCCTCGTCGGCGTAGGCGGGCACGTCCTTGCCGTCGATGGTGCCGGCCGTGTACTGCGCGCGGCGGCTCGAGGCGATCGGGTCGGCGCCCTTGACCCACGTCGCGCGGAGCACTCGGGCGATCTCGCTGCGCAGCTCGACCGAGTCGATGCTCGACGGTGCGTCCATCGCGATGACGGCGAGCACCTGCAGCAGGTGGCTCTGGATCATGTCGATCAGCGCGCCGGCTTTGTCGTAGTACTGCGCGCGGCCCTCGAGGCCGAGGACCTCGTCGTAGAAGATCTCGACCTTCTCGATGTTCTCGCTGTTCCAGACCGGCTCGAAGAGGCGGTTGGCGAAGCGCAGGCCGATCATGTTGAGCACCGTGGCGCGACCGAGGAAGTGGTCGGTGCGGTGGATGCGCTCCTCCGGCACGATCTTGAGCAGCTCGGCGTTGAGCTCGCGGGCACTCGCCTCGTCGGAGCCGAAGGGCTTCTCGAGCGCGAGGCGGAGGCCGTCGGGCAGGTCGATCTCGGCGAGCGCCTGGATCACCTTGGTGCTGATGGCCGGGGGCAGCGCGAAGTACATGACGGGCGTGCCCTCGGACGCCTCGAAGAGCGCCTTCAGGTGCTCGACCGTGGTCGGGTCGCCCTGGATGTACTGGCTGGACGCCAGCGTCTTCTTGGCGAGGTCGCTTCCCGCGTCGCCGTTGAAGGCGGTCGTGACGACGTCGTCCCATTCTTCGGGGCTGCGCTCGCTGCGGCCGGTGCCGATCAGCTGCACGTCGACCCCGCGGTCGCTCTTCAGCAGGCTCGCGAGACCGGGGAGGAGGAGGCGCTCGGTCAGGTCCCCCGAGGCTCCGAGGATGATGAGGGTGGTGGTGTCTGTCACAGGTGCGGCTTCCGTGAGGGCGGCGACGGGTCGCCGCTCGGTGTGCGAGGGGTACGGGCTGCCGGGCCGGGGCGGGGTCGCGGCACGCCGTGGGCGCATCCGCGAGACCGGCGCAGGGCACGGCAGGGCGTTCGGCGACGATGCCTCCCCCACCGTACTGCGCCCGGGCGTCGGACGTCGTCAGCGTTCGCGGGCAGCGTCCCCCGCCTCGCCGTCGGCGGGCGGGTCGTCGGCGGGCTGGTCGTCTGCGGCCAGGCCGTCGGCGGCCGGGCCCTGCGCCTCCTGGCGT